>JAZUFP010000184.1:0-1681 GCA_045640765.1 Acutalibacteraceae bacterium | reverse complement strand
GTTCGGTTGTAACTCGGGATATTCCCGAAAACAGTCTTGCGGTCGGCGTTCCTTGCCGTGTTATAAGGGAAATTACCGAGCAGGACAGTTTTGACAATCATCCCGAATGGTTTGTTTGATAAGAATTTCATTTAAATAAATCCCAGTTTGTCGAACTAAAAGATAACCCACCGAAGAAGTGTTTATCCTCTTCGGTGGGTTTGTTCTGTCAAAATACTTCCTTATCGCCACGAGGCAATTCCTTACACAGACCTTTTTTCTTAATTCTTCTGCTCTTTCGCTTTGCGTTTTGCCTTGATTTTTTCCATCTTTGCCAACTGTTTCGGGGACAGGGACGGATCAGGCGTGATCTTTTCCGGCTTTTCTTCCAGCAGTGCCGGATTTTTCAGATACCGCTGCAAACGTTCAAACGCCAACGCGAAATAACTGCCCGAACAAATGCGTTCGTCCATGACCACGCCGATCGGCATACAGCGTTCAAAAACGATTTCGCCGCCTTTGCGCATGGGAACGTCACGCAGATTCCCCATTGCGAAAAAGACGCTGGTGGTGCCGAATTCGTAAATATGGTGATAGATATGGTTGGTGCGGATCGACGCCAGATCGGAAATGACCAGACTGTTATGGAACGGTGACATATCAATGACCGCCTTCGGCAGCAAAGCGTGTTTTTCCAAAAACTTGAACAGTCCGACCCCGACACGGGCAAGACCCGGAACGCTTAAAAGAATTTTGATCATCTTTTCGGTGCCGTTGTTTTCGGGCACGTTTTTATTGGCTTCCACGAATTCGTTGATCTTTCGGTTGACGTCAAAAATCGTATCATCCATATCAAAATACATTTTTGCCATGGTGCCGTTATCCATTTTACCGGCCTTTAACACGACCATTGCCACGCAGAATTCATTGCGGGCGTACGGCTTGCAATTCACGATAAAACGGTTCAGTTCCGGAAATTCGGAAGCCGTGCGAAGATACGCCGCGATCATGACCGCCAAATGGCTCATCGGGGTTCCGGCTTTCCTTTTTTCATTCAGGTATGTACGAATGGGGGTCAGCGGAATATCCAGTGTTACCATGTTCATACTGTCGGTACGGTGACTCATGACATAAGACGCAACCGTATACATGGGATCAACGTTCCGTAAACGAATACCGTCTGCTCTCATATTCTACCTCCAAAAATAAACTATAATTTATCATAACATACTTTTTTCGACAATACAATCTTTTTTTAACAAACCATTCACATTTTATACGATATGAAAAAAGCGAAGTCGGTATGTCGACTTCGCTTTTTCGATATCAAATCAATTATTCATCCGCGTTCAGGGATGCCATCGCGTCTTCATAACCCGTGACAACTTCCTGATCGGGCGCCTTGGTCAGCAAGCTGACAACAACGATCACGATCGCCGCCAGAATATAAAGGATGTTCATTCCTATTCCTTTCCGGTATTACAGCAGTTCCGCCGCGATGCGCCGCGCCTCCCGGTCGGATGCGCGCACGTCTTCAACAGACCGTACGGGCAGCAGCTCCGCCTTCTCCATCGTGCGTTCGACTACGGGCACGATCCTCCCGAACGGGATCTCCCCGCGCAGGAACGCCGCCACCGCGATCTCGTTCGCGCCGTTGAACGTGCAGGCAAGATTCTTCCCCGTGCGCAGGCATTCGCGTGCC
>JAZUFP010000183.1:0-3628 GCA_045640765.1 Acutalibacteraceae bacterium | reverse complement strand
ATCGGCGATAGTGCGTTTTATGATTGCGCGGGACTGGCAAGTGTTACGATCCCGGACAGCGTGAGGAGTATCGGCGATAGTGCGTTTTGATATTGTACGGGACTGACGAGTGTCACGATCGGCAACAGCGTGACGAGTATCGGCTATGAAGCGTTTGAAAATTGCACGGGACTGACGAGCGTCACGATCCCGGCAGGGGTGACATATATCGGCGATCATGCGTTCGATGATTGCGACAGTCTGACCGCCATCAACGTGAATAAGAATAATCATAATTATTCTTCACAGAACGGCGTTTTATTTAATAAGGATAAAACGGTATTGGTTTGCTATCCTGCCGGAAAAACCGGAAATTATACAATTCCAAACGGCGCAATGCGTATCGCCGATTATGCGTTTTATGATTGCGCGGGACTGACAAGCGTTTTGATCCCGGAAAGTGTGACGTATATCGGAAGCGACGCGTTTTACAGGTGTGATAATCTGCTGATTCTTTGTTATCCCGACAGCGCTGCTGAGAATTACGCGATCAATCAAGGCATTCCGTATATATCGGTCGAAAACATCACCGGTATTTCGGTGAAAACCCTGCCGAACAAAACGGTATATCCCATCGGGGGCAAATTGGTTACACGCGGCTTGAAACTGACGGTTTCTTATGCCGATCATACTTCGGTGGATATTACACGCGGTTATGAAGTCGGCGATTATGACTTTTCCACCGCCGGCGTCAAGACGATCACGGCATCTCTCCTTGATTTCACGGCGACCTTTGATGTAACGGTCGACGCGGATTTGATGGAATATCCCGCGTCGGATCATCCCTATGCCGCAGGTACCGATAAAACGTGGTATTATACCCATCCGACCGATGCCGCCGCGCTGAAAATCACTTTTTCGGAGGATACCGAAACCGAGGAGAACTGTGATTATATCGTTATTTATGATGGCGACGGAAACTGGGTCGGCGACTATACCGGAAAGGACCTCGCGGGCAGGACCGTGACCGTCCCCGGCAACAGCTTTTCCATTAAACTGATCTCTGACGGCAGTGTAAACTATTACGGATTTGCGATCGTTGATATTCAGGAGAAAGTCGCGCCGGAGCATATCTATCTGGAATCGGATCACCCTTACGATGAATATTCCAATCAAACATGGTATTATACCCATGAAACAGCCGCCGAAAGTTTGGATATCACCTTCTCGGACGATACCGAAACCGAAGAGGGGTATGATTATATCTATATTTATGACGGCGACGGAAATTTGGTCGGCGAATATACCGGAACGGAACTGATGGACAGGACCGTGACCGTCCCCGGCAACAGCTTTTCCATTCAGCTGACCTCTGACAGCAGTGTAAACTATTACGGATTCGCGATCGTTGATATCAAAGCCAACGTTTCGTACGATCCGAACGGCGACGGCTCGATCGATTCGGCCGATCTTACCGAGCTGAAACGCGCTTTACTGTCCGGCGAAGACGGCGCCGCATATGACCTGAACGCCGACGGCTATTTCGACGTGCGCGATCTGGTACACCTGAAAAAATATCTTGTAAACTGATTTGCTTTCAAGCAGACCCGCCCCGAATTCGGGGCGGGTTTTCAATGTTTATGGGTTGATTTTCGGGTTGTCGGTGCGTTCAAAAATATAATCCAATGATACGTTGTAATAATCGGCAAGTGTCAGCAGATGTTCCAGGGGAATGTTTTGATATCCGCGTTCGTAACGGGAATAAACGGTCTGCTGAATATGGAGTAAATCGGCAATATCTGTTTGGGTCAAGTCAAGGTCTTCTCGTAAATCCCGCAGTCGTCGTAGTAGCATTTTGATTCTCCTTTTAGTATTGTTTAGTACTACTTGACAATAGCATAAAAATATGATATGCTGACAATATAGTACTTATAAGTACTAAAAAGGAGTGTTGTTATGAAAAAGTTTATCAGTATATTTCTTATTGTATTGTTGGTTTTCAGCGTTGTCCCGGCGGGGATGACGGTAAGTGCGGCTGTTTCGCAGGAGGAAGCCATTGCATGGGCTGATGAACAATGTGGTCAGTCGTTGGATTATGACGGTAACGGTACGGCTGCGTGCGTTGATTTGATTGCTTGCTATTTGCGAGAATTAGGTCAGACATCATTGATTTCAGGAGACGCAAACGAATATTCCGATAAAACTCTGCCGGACGGTTGGTCGTATGTACCGTTTTCAGATGGGTGCTATCCGCAGGCGGGGGATATCGTAATTTGGTCAATAGGGGCAGCAGGCAATCCGTCAGGGCATGTTGCCATTGCCGGTTATGGTTGTACCGCTTCATCATGGGTGATGTATTCGCAAAATCCGGGCGCAACGCAAAAAGTTACATGGCCGGGCGGATTGCATTGCGGCGGCTCCCCGATGACAGTATGGGGATTTATGCGTCCTTGCTTTGGTGCGTCCAATATTGTTTCCGGTACTTGCGGCAGCAACTTGACGTGGTCGTTTGATTCGTCAAATGGTGAATTGACCATTTCGGGCAGCGGGGCGATGCAGAATTATTCCTCCGCATCACTTGTGCCGTGGTATAGTTACCATTCGTCCATAGAAACGGTCAATATCGGCAACAGTGTGACAAGCATCGGCAGTTATGCGTTTTATGACTGTAGGCGCTTGACGAGTATCACGATCCCGGACAGCGTAACGAGTATCGGTGATCAGGCGTTTTATGATTGCGCGGGACTGACAAGTGTTACGATCGGTGATGGTGCAACAAATATCGACTGTAGTGCATTTTGGTGGTGTAATAACCTGACTGCCATCAATGTGAATGAAAATAATAATAGGTATTCTTCGCAGGATGGGGTTTTGTTTGATAAGAATAAAATGACGTTGATTTGTTGCCCCATCGGAAAAATCGGAAATTATACCATTCCAAGTGGCGTGATGAGTATCGGCGATTATGCGTTTTATGATTGCCAGAGACTGACCAGCGTCACGATCCCGGACAGCGTAACGAGCATCGACTATGTAGCATTTCGCGATTGCACGGGACTGACCAGTATCACGATCCCGGACAGCGTAACGAGTATCGGTGATCTGGCGTTTTATAATTGCAAAAAATTGGCACATATCACGATCCCGGACAGTGTGACAAGTATCGGAAAGGAGACTTTTTCCTATTGCGCAGGTCTGACAAGTATTACGGTCAGTGCCGGTAATTCCGTATATCACAGTGCCGGTGATTGTTTGATCGAAACTGCAACCGGCACATTGATGGCGGGATGTAAGTATAGCAACATCCCGACTGATGGTAGTGTGACAAATATCGGTGAAGATGCATTCGCAGGTTGTAGCAGTTTGATTAGAATCACAATTCCGGATAGCGTTACAAGTATTGGTAGTAATGCGTTTTGGGGTTGTGCCAGCCTTACAATCGTTACAATTGGTAACGGCGTGGCGAGTATAGGGTATACCCCTTTTTCCTATTGCACAGGTCTGGCAAGTATTACGGTCAGTGCAGGTAATCCTGTATATCACAGTGCCGGCAATTGCTTGATCAAAACGGCAACGGGTAAATTGGTACAGGGATGTAGGACCAGTGTGATTCCCGCCGACGGCAGCGTGACGAGCATCGGTCTTTCTG
>JAZUFP010000182.1:0-2525 GCA_045640765.1 Acutalibacteraceae bacterium | reverse complement strand
CTTTCGGCGCCCAGCCGCAGCGCGGTGCGTGCCGCGTCCATTGCCACGTTGCCGCCGCCGACCACGATCACCTTGCCGCCCTTCATGATCGGGGTGACGGGATCGTTTTCGTAAGCGCGCATCAGGTTGGAACGGGTCAGGTATTCATTTGCCGAGTAGACGCCGTTCAGCGATTCTCCCGGAATGCCCATAAACATCGGCAACCCCGCGCCCGAGCCGATAAACACCGCATCGAACCCGTTTTGGAACAGTTCGTCGACCGTCAGCGTTTTGCCGATGACCACGTTGGTTTCGATCTTCGTGCCGAGCGATTTTAAGGTTTCGACCTCGCGCGCGACGATTTTTTTCGGCAGCCGGAATTCCGGAATACCATAGACCAGCACGCCGCCCGCCGTGTGAAGGGCCTCGAAAACCGTGACGTCGTAGCCGTTTTTCGCCAGATCGCCCGCGCAGGTCAGACCCGACGGACCGGCGCCGATCACGGCGACCTTCTGCCCGTTGGCCGGTGCTTTTTTCGGCGGTTTACCGCTGTGGCAGGCGTGCCAGTCGGCGACAAAGCGTTCCAGCCGACCGATGCCGACCGCCTCGCCCTTGATGCCGCGGACGCACTTGCTTTCGCATTGCGTTTCCTGCGGACAGACCCGTCCGCAGACCGCCGGCAGGGAGGACGATTTCTGAATGATCTCATACGCCGCCTCGAAATCCCCTTCGCGCACCTTTTCGATAAACGCCGGAATGTGGATATTCACGGGGCACCCCGACACGCAGGGCATATTTTTACAGTTCAGGCAGCGTTCCGCCTCCGCCAGCGCGGTGGCTTCGTCATACCCCAGCGCCACCTCGTCAAAATTGCGGGCGCGCGCCGCGGGGTCCTGTTGGGGCATGGGATGTTTTTTCAAGCTCATATCCGGCATATCAACATCCCTCCTTCAACAGATTGCAGGTTTCGGTATAGGCGTGGCGCTCGAAATCGCGGTAGATCCCACCACGGGTCATCGCCTCGTCAAAATCGACTTCATAGCCGTTGAAATCGGGTCCGTCCACGCAGGCGAAACGGGTTTCGCGTTTGCCGTCACGCACCAGCGTCAGCCGACAGCCGCCGCACATTCCGGTGCCCTCGATCATGATCGGATTCATTGAGACCATGCAGGGAATACCGGTCGGTCGGGTCGCTTCGACCACGAATTTCATCATGATCAGCGCACCGATGGTGATCACTTCGTCAAAGCGTTCCCCGGCGGAAAACAGTTCGTTCAGCGAGGCGCAGACGTTGCCTTGCGTGCCGTAACTGCCGTCGTCGGTCATGACGTAAAGCCGGTCGGACGCGGCACGGAATTCCTCTTCCAGTATCAGCAGGTCTTTGGTGCGGAAGCCGATCACGGAAGTGACCGTCGCCCCCTGCTCACGCAGTTTCTGCGCGATGGGCAGTGCAATGGCGCACCCGACACCACCGCCGACGATACAGACCTTTTTCAAGCCGTCGGTTTTTGTCGGCGTCCCCAGCGGCCCGACAAAATCGGTAATGGATTCGCCCTCGTTTTTGGCGTTCAGTTTTGCCGTTGTCGCGCCGACGATCTGAAAGATCACACGCACCCAACCTGCCGCACGGTCAAATCCGGCAACCGTCAACGGGATGCGTTCGCCGTCCTCGTCCACACGCAGGATGATAAACTGCCCCGGCTCGGCCTTGGCGGCAACCAGCGGCGCCTCGATCTCCATCAGCGTGACGGTCGGATTCAATTCCTTTTTTCTTAAAATTCTGTACATAAAAGTCCCTTCAACACGAAATGTCTTTACAAAACGATAGAATATGTTATTATATATTATAATAGATTATCTTATAAAAGGGAAGAGTTTTTATGCCGAACTTCGCAGAAATTTCATATTACCGCGAGCCGACACCGCTGGAATGCGGTCAGGCGGTACTGGTCATGCTGACCGGCAGTCCCATTGACGAGGTGCGCGCCGTCTGCGGCACCGACCGTGAAACCACCCTTTCCGATATGCGCGGCGCGCTGGCGCATTACGGTATCCGTTTTGAAAATATGCGGCGCGAGGCGGACGAAAAAGACGACCTGCCCGACGTTTGTCTGTTAAGTCTGGAAACGCCGAAATGCTGGCACTGGTCGCTGTACGTTCACGGCACGTTTTACGATCCCGAACACGGCGTGCTGGATGATTTCCCCGCCTGCCGCAGAAAGTATTACTGGGAAATTTTCGAGGATTGAGCATATTATTAAAACATCCGCTTATTGTAAAACAAGCGGATGTTAATTTTTTTGTCATCGCGAGGCGGTACGCCGCGGCGATCCATTGCTTTTCGCGGAAAGATGAGACTTTACGCTTTTTCGCCGCTTTTTCGGGCGGATGTTGGCATACCCCTACGCCTTTGGTTTTTATTGCACCCATTGGTTTGTATATGGATTGCTTCGCTGCGCTCGCAATGACACCCGCTTTTGTCATCGCGAGGCGGTACGCCGCGGCGATCCATTGCTTTTCGCGGAAAGATGAGACTTTACGCTTTT
>JAZUFP010000181.1:0-1638 GCA_045640765.1 Acutalibacteraceae bacterium | reverse complement strand
ACGATCCGACTTAACCGCGTCGGGATCGCTTCCCAACGGCATGTAATCCGCGCCACGGCCTTCCGCACGCAAAAACGCCTCAGTCACTTCATCGGACGGGAAAATCGAAGTCGTAGCGCCCAATTCGGTACCCATATTGGTGATCGTGGCGCGTTCCGGGACAGACAGCGTTTTTATTCCTTCGCCGCCCCATTCGATGATCGCACCGACACCGCCTTTTACCGACAAAATCCGCAGGATTTCAAGACTGATATCCTTGGCGGTTACAAACGGACGAAGTTTTCCTGTCAGAACGACTTTATACATTTTCGGCATGGTAATATAATACGCACCACCGCCCATAGCGACCGCAACGTCCAAGCCGCCCGCGCCGAACGCCAGCATCCCGATACCGCCGCCGGTTGGCGTGTGGCTATCTGAACCGATCAGCGTTTTCCCGGGCTTACCGAAGCGTTCCAACTGCACCTGATGGCAAATGCCATTACCGGGACGGGAAAAATAGATACCGTGTTTTTTGGCAACACTTTGAATATAACGATGATCGTCCGCGTTTTCAAAACCGGACTGCAACGTATTATGATCGATATACGCCACGCTGCGTTCGGTTTTGACCCGTTCCAACCCCATAGTTTCAAATTCGAGGTACGCCATGGTACCGGTCGCGTCCTGCGTCAGTGTCTGATCGATTTTCAAGGCAATTTCACTGCCAACGGTCATATCACCGCTGAGCAAATGTGAACGAATAATTTTTTGTGCAATTGTATAACCCATTGATGATCAATCCTTTCCGATGATATGCTGATATGCGTTGTGAATGTGAAGTTCCATTGCCTGCTGAGCCGCCGCCGGGTTCTTTCGAAGGATCGCCTCATAAATCCGGCGATGTTCCGCTACGGAAGCTTCGGCCCGGCTGTGATTTTCAACCGACGCGCGGCGATATTTCTGCACTTTTTTATGCAGCGGAAGAAGCGTATCAAAATAACTTCTTCCGGCAATTTTATAAAGTACGTTATGGAAACGGTTATCCATATGTTTGATTTGCTCGGCATCAGATCTCGAATAATAAAACTCCTGCAACTCCAACGCTTCGCACAGATCGACCTGTTGCTGTTCCGTACACTTTTCGGCGGCGGCCGCTGCCGCCAAACCTTCCAGTTTATATCGGATCATAAAAATATCTTTCAGATCATCCTCACCGATACCGACCACGATGCAGCCCTTCGCTGTTTCTTCGATCAAACCTTCCTGTTCCAAACGGCGCAGCGCCTCACGAATCGGCGTTCGGCTAACACCGAGTTCCGTACTGAGTTTAGTTTCGGTCAATGCTTCCCCACGCTGATACGTACCACTTAATATATCTTTTTCAAGATGCTCAAAAACCTGATCAGCCAGAGATACGGTTTTATGTTCTATCATGCCTTATAACCTCCTTAAACTGCCGTCGGAAAGTTGCTCAATTTTTTCTTCCAGTTCGGAAACGGAAAGCGTCGTCTGGCGACCGTCTTCGTATTCACGATCGATCCATTCTTTCAGTTTCAGTACCAAATCACTCTTTTTATCCACGACATCCGCACCGGTCAGACGATAATTCTGATTGATCCAATAGGCAATGCCCGCCAGACCGGAAGATTTTCCAAG
>JAZUFP010000180.1:0-2911 GCA_045640765.1 Acutalibacteraceae bacterium | reverse complement strand
CGACATGGCTACGACCCGACTTACTTTTTTTTCATGAACTTTTCGGGATCCGTTCCGCGTTTGAGATCAATGGTTATTTTCAGACCTTTCAGGTCGGTTTCGTCACGGATATCATTGATTTCGGTGATTTTTTTCTGCTTGACGAGATCGATGACCTTTTCGATGATCGCTTCGCAGGTCGTGGTGGGCGGAATGGCGGTAATGTCGACGCAGTTCAGCGACTTATCGTAGGTATACACGCCGCGCACCTTGAAACTGCCGCGCCCGGTTTCGTAGATCTTTTCCATTTCGGCGCGGTTATACAACAGTTGTCCGCCGATGGGAAAATCCGGTGCCAGCAGTGTATCGGCAACGTTGATATCCTCGTCCTTGATGTAGGCGATGGTCGTTTCGCAGACCTCCCGCAGGTTGAACGGGCAGATCGAACACGCCATGCCGACCGCGATACCGGTATTGGCGTTGACCAGTACCGACGGGAACGTGACCGGGAACAGCGTCGGTTCCTTCATGGTCGCGTCATAGTTATCAACAAAATCGACCGTATCCTGATCGATATCGTTGAACAGTTCATTGGCGATGGGTGCCAGTTTCGCTTCGGTATAACGGGAAGCGGCGTACGCCATATCACGCGAATACGCCTTGCCGAACGAACCTTTGGAAGCAACATACGGGTGCAGCAGGGCCTCGTGTCCTTCGGACAGACGCACCATGGTATCGTAGATCGCGGCGTCCCCGTGCGGATTCAACTGCATGGTACGGCCGACAATATTGGCGGATTTGATCGTGCCGCCGGTCAGCAGTCCCATGTGATACATGGTATACAGCAGTTTGCGGTGGGACGGTTTGAAACCGTCAATCTCGGGGATCGCGCGGGACAAAATCACGCTCATCGCATAAGGCATATAGTTGGTTTCCAGCGTTTCGGTGATCGGTTGTTCAACGACCGCGCCCGCGCCGGCAATATACGCGTCGATCAGCGGTTTGGTCGGTTTTGACTCAGGTTTTTTCTTTCTCGGAGCCATGCTCTTTCTCCTTTTAATTAATTACGAAACGTCCGCTTCGTCTATATAAAGGTAGCCGTTTTCGGCGATAAAGTCTTTTCTGCCCTGCAAGTTGTCGCCCAGCAGCAGATCAAACATCTCGGCGGTGCGTTCCGCGTCGGCAGGCATAACCTTGACCAGACGGCGCGTTGCCGGATTCATGGTGGTCAGGTTCATCATTTCGGGCTGGTTTTCACCCAATCCCTTGGAACGCTGTAAACTGTATTTTTCCGTGCCGATCATTTCCAGGATCTCGCCCTTTTCCTTATCGTCATAGGCAAAATAGGTTTTATCCTTTGTGGTGATCTCGTACAACGGAGTCTCGGCGATATAGACCTTGCCGGCGGTGATGAGGGTCGGCATACAGCGGTAGATCATGGTCAGAATCAGCGTGCGGATCTGGAAACCGTCCACGTCGGCGTCGGTACAGATGATGACCTTATTCCAGCGCAGATTATCCAGATTGAAGGTCGTCAGGTCTTTATTGGCTTTGGACCTGACCTCGACTCCACATCCCAGTACCTTGATCAGATCGGTGATGATATCGCTTTTGAAAACCTTTTCATATTCGGCTTTCAGGCAGTTCAGAATTTTACCGCGGACCGGAATGATGGCCTGGAATTCAGCGTCACGCGCCAGTTTGCAGGAACCCAACGCCGAATCGCCTTCCACGATGAAAACTTCACGCTGGCTGACGTCACGGCTGCGGCAATCAACGAATTTCTGCACACGGTCCACCATGCTGTTGCCGGTGGAAAGGGTCTTTTTCAGGTTGATGCGTTCCCGTTCACTGCGTTCACGGCTGCGCTTGTTGACCAGTACCTGCTCCGCGATCTTATCGGCTTCCGCCTTGTTTTCAATAAAGTAGACTTCCAGCTGATGACGGAAAAAGTCATTCATCGCTTCGTAAATAAAGCGGTTGGTAATGGCTTTCTTGGTCTGGTTTTCATAGGAGGTGACGTTTGAAAAAGACGAAACGACCAGCGTCAGACATTCCTCCACGTCGGAAAAGGTGATCTTGCTTTCGCCTGCTTTATATTTCCCGGACTGTCTGATGTAATTATCGACCTGATAGAAGAACGCGCTGCGCACCGCCTTTTCGGGCACACCGCCGTGTTCCAGCCAGCTGGAATTGTGATAATATTCCTTTAACGGATGACGGTTGGAAAAGCACAGTGCCGCGTTGATCTTGACGGTATATTCGGGCTTGTCCTCACGGTCACGGCCACGACGTTCGGTCTGCCAGAATTGAAGACCGGTCATTTTTTCTTCCCCGACAAATTCGGAAACGTAGTCCCGAATGCCGTTGGCGTAGGAAATTTCGGTCGTTTCAAAACGGCTGCCCTGCTGTTCACGGAACACAAAGACCAGACCGTCGTTGACGATCGCCTGCCGTTTCAGCGTGTCAATAAAATATTCGCGCGGGATATTGACGTCGGTAAAAACCTTGATGTCGGGTTTCCAACGGGTCTTCGTTCCGGTATCGCGGCCGGCGTACGGTTCTTTTTTAAGACCGCCGACGTTATACCCGTGTTCAAAATGCAAATTATACTTGTAGCCGTCACGCTTGACCTCGACGTCCATATACTCCGAAGCGTACTGGGTCGAACAAAGTCCCAGGCCGTTCAGACCGATGGAATACTCGTAATTCGCGCCGCTGTCGTTATTATACTTACTGCCGGCGTACATTTCGCAATACACCAGTTCCCAGTTAAAGGTCTTTTCCTTTTCGTTATAATCGACCGGACAGCCGCGCCCGAAATCCTGCACCTCGATCGAGCCGTCGGTATAATAGGTCACAACGATTTTTTTGCCGTACCCTTCGCGCGCTTCGTCGATGGAATTGGAAATGACCTCGAAAGCCGAATGTT
>JAZUFP010000179.1:0-11215 GCA_045640765.1 Acutalibacteraceae bacterium | reverse complement strand
CGGGTCCGTCCGTTTTTTCGGGATCGTCACGAACGTCCGACGTGCCGTTAAGTATTTCATCCGACGTCAAAGCATACGGCACTTGGTACGGCTCGTTCTGAGAAACCTCCGGTTCGGAAAGTTCTTCCAAACGGAAAAATTCTTCCTGCTCTTCGGCTTTATGTTTTTTAGAAAAAATCCCCATTTGTCATTCTCCTAATAATATTCCGTCATTCTTTCATTTTCTGCGACGCACGACTTCATACATCAGCACCGCGGCGGCGACCGACGCGTTCAGGGAATTGATCTTGCCGCACATCGGCAGTGAAACGATCCCGTCGCACTTCTTGGCGACCAATGTTCCGATTCCCTTTCCCTCATTGCCGATCACCAGCGCGCAGGGACAGTCAAAGTCGGTTTGCGTATAATCCGTTCCGTCCATATCCGCGCCGAATACCCAGATCCCTTTTTCTTTCAGTTCGTCGATCGTATTGGCAAGATTGGTGACACGCGCGACCTTAACGTATTCCAGCGCTCCGCTGGCAGCTTTCGCGACCGTGGCATTCAGCGATGCCGAACGGCGCTTCGGAATGATCACGCCGTGTACCCCGCAGGCCTCCGCCGTGCGGATGATGGCACCCAGATTATGCGGATCCTCAATTTCATCACAGATGATCAGAAACGGTTTTTCCCGACGGGATTCCGCCGTTTGAAGGATCTCTTCGACCGTGCTGTATTCCTGCGAAGCCAGAAAAACCGCCACGCCCTGATGATTGACGTTTCCGCAATAATAATCCAGTTTTTGCGGGCTGATTTCCTTGATCAGGATCCCGCGTTCGGCGCATTTGGCAACAATGGCGGTCACACTGCCGCCGGTCACACCGTGCGCGACCAGCAAACGGTCGATTTCCCGACCGGAACGCAGAGCTTCCAGAACGGCGTTTCTGCCGCAGATCAGATTTTCATTATTTTGTTCATTTGCGTTTTCCTGCAAAACAACCCACTCCATAGAGGTAATAATTATAATCCAAATAATTATATCATACATAAAAGTTTTTTTAAAGGGGTAAAATAGAAAAAATCGAAAAAAACAAGGAGTTTTTCTTATGAAGATCACAAAAATACGCGGATACGAATTACTGGACTCACGTGGGAATCCCACCATCGGTGCCGAAGTCACTCTGGAAGACGGCAGCACGGGACTGGCGCTCAGCCCGTCCGGCGCCTCGACCGGGGCGTTTGAAGCACACGAGTTACGGGACAAAGATCCCCACCGTTACGGCGGAAAAGGTGTGACCGAAGCCGTTCGGCTGATCGAAACCGAAATTGCCGAAACACTTTGCGGTATGGATGCCGACTGTCAGCAAAGCATAGACCGAGCGATGATTTCCCTCGACGGAACACCCGAAAAACGCCGGCTGGGCGCCAACGCGATCCTTTCGGTTTCCATGGCGACCGCCAAAGCCGCCGCGACATCCGGGAAAATGCCGCTATACCGCTATTTAGGTGGGGTGGCGGCGCAGATTTTGCCACGCCCGATGATGAATATTCTGAACGGCGGCGCCCACGCCGCGAACAACATTGATATTCAGGAATTCATGATCGTTCCGGTTGCCGCCGAAAGTTTTGCCGACGGTGTCCGGCAATGCAGTGAGATCTACCGGACGCTCGGGGCTTTGCTGAAAGACCGGGGTCACACCGGCGGAGTCGGTGACGAGGGCGGTTTTGCCCCGACGTTATCTTCCGACGAAGAGGCGCTTTCGCTTATCGTGGAAGCGATCGAAAAAACGGGATATTCCACCGACACCGTCAAACTGGCATTGGACGCCGCGTCCAGCGAATGGTATCGGGACGGGCGGTATATCCAACCGAAACGGAACCGTGAACTGACGGCGGAACAGCTGATCGCATACTATGAAGACCTTTGCCGAAAATACCCGATCATCTCGTTGGAAGACGGTTTGGCGGAGGAGGACTGGGACGGCTGGAAACAACTGACCGCCCGATTGGGCGACCGTCTGCAACTGGTCGGCGACGACCTGTTCGTCACCAACACCGCGCGATTGCAAAAAGGCATTGAAAACGGCGTCGGGAATTCCATTCTCGTCAAGCCGAATCAGATCGGCACCGTCAGCGAAACGCTGGACGTGATCCGTCTGGCGCGGAGAAGCGGTTATACCACCGTTATTTCGCACCGTTCGGGCGAAACCGAGGATCCTTTTATTTCCGATCTGGCAGTAGCGACCAACGCGGGACAGATCAAGACCGGCGCGCCGTGCAGAAGCGAACGCACCGCAAAATACAACCGCTTGATCATGATCGAAAAAGCGTTATGACAACAACGCCCGAAGCCGCTCGCTTCGGGCGCTTTTTGTGTTGACACTCCCCTTTTCTGGTGGTATACTGAATTAAAACAATTCAGCAAAGGATGATTCCATGAAAACCGAGAAATTCACCTTAAAAGAATACTTCCCGTGCCTTGCCGACGACGGAAGCGTCGCCGTGCTGGAAACAATACTGCCCTATAACATGACCGAAATGAACCGTCAGGATCAAAAACGTCCCTGCATTCTGATCTGCCCCGGCGGCGGATACGCCATGTGTTCCCAGCGGGAGGCCGAGCCGATCGCCCTGCGCTTTACCGCCATGGGTTACAATGCTTTTATTCTGTGGTATTCCTGCGCGCCGAAGCGTTTTCCGCTGCAATTACGGGAAGTTGCCGCGGCCATGGAAATGATTTATAAAAACTGCGACCAATGGAATTGTGACACCGGGAAGATCGCCATCTGCGGTTTTTCGGCAGGCGGTCATTTAGCGGCCCACTATTCCACCGCGTATAACTGCCCCGAAGTACGCGCGGCATTTCCCGAAAGCAAGGCGGTCAACGCCAGCATTTTAGGATATCCCGTCATCAGTGCCGACCCCGCGTGCAGTCACGCCGGATCGTTCATCAATCTGTTGGGAAAAGAAACCTTTACCGACGCGGAAATCGAAAAATTCTCCTGCGACCGGCTGGTCAGTGATCAGACGCCGCCCGCCTTTATCTGGCATACCGCGGAGGACAACTGTGTGCCGGTGGAAAACAGTTTCCGCTACGGATTGGCACTGGCAAAGCACAACGTTCCGTTTGAAATGCGGATCTTCCCGTACGGGGCGCACGGTCTTGCCACCGCCGACTGTGAAACGCTGGATGATTATCCGTCCAGCATCGCCTGCGTTTCCGAATGGATCGCCGCCTGCATACGCTGGCTGAACATGATGTTCACCTGAACCGAAATCCCTTTACAAACCGCTTACTTTTTGCTATATTATTACTGTAAATAATCCGTAACGGAGGTATTATTATGAAACGCATTTTATCCTTTGACTTCGGCGCTTCCAGCGGTCGCGCCATGCTGGCCGTGCTGAAAGACGGCAAAATCGAAATGGAGGAGATCCACCGTTTCAGCAACGACACCGTCATCGCGCGCGGCACGATGTACTGGGACGTTCTGCGCCTGTTCTTTGAGATCAAGACCGGCATTACCAAAGCCGTCAATCAGGGCGGATTCGACGCGATCGGTATTGATACCTGGGGCGTGGACTTCGGACTGCTCAACAAAAAGGGAGATCTGATCTCCAACCCGGTGCACTACCGTGACACCCGTACCGAGGGAATGCCCGAAAAGGTTTTCAAGACCATTTCCAAAGAAGAATTATACCGTGTGACCGGTTCACAGACCAACCGTATCAACACCCTTTACCAGTTGATGTACTTAAAGGAAAACGAGCCGGAACTGTTGGCACAGACCGATAAAATGCTGCTGATGCCCGATCTGTTCGCCTATCTTTTGACCGGCGAGATCAAGGACGAAGCCAGCATCGTTTCGACCACCAACCTGTTTGACCCGAACACGAAGGACTGGAATTTTGAACTGATCGAAAAACTGGGTCTGCCGAAGAATATCTTTGCGCCGGTCGTCAAACCGGGCAGTGTTTACGGTTATCTTTCGGACGAGATCTGCGAAGAACTGGGTTGTGACAAAGTGCCGGTCATTGCCGTTGCCACGCACGACACCGCCTCTGCCGTTGCCGCCACGCCGAGTCTTTCGGATGATTTTGTTTACATCAGCTGCGGCACGTGGAGTTTGTTCGGCATCGAAAGCCGCAAACCGATCCTGACCGTCGAAGCTGCCGCCGCCAACTTCACCAACGAAGGCGGTTTTGACGATACTATCCGCTTCCTCAAAAACATCATCGGTCTGTGGCTGATCCAGGAATCCCGCCGTCAGTGGCGCCGGGAAGGCATTGAGGTCGGTTTCGACCAGTTGGAAAAAGAAGCGCTGGCAAGCGAGCCGTTCCGCTGCTTTATCAACGTGGACGATCCGTCCTTTGAAACCGCCGGAAATCTGCCCAAGCGGGTATGCGAATTCTGTGAACGCACCGGCCAGTACGTTCCGCAGAACCGCGGCGAGATCATGCGCTGTATCTACCAGAGCTTAGCCATGAAATACAAATACACCTTCAACACGCTGTGCCGTCTGGGTGAAAAAGACTACCGCCGGATCAATATGCTGGGCGGCGGCATCAAAGACCGTCTGCTTTGCCAGTTGACCGCCGACGCCTGCAACGTGGAAGTGCTTGCCGGGCCGACCGAAGCCACCGTTATGGGCAACATTGCCGTGGTGTGCTACGCGCTGGGCGAACTGAAAGACCTGACCGACATCCGCAAAGCCGTTTCCGATTCGACCGATCTGAAACAGTACCTGCCGCAGGACAGCGAGGCGTGGGAAAAGGCGTATGTCGATTATCTGAAAGTACTGGGCGAATAAGCCGGTACACACGCGCCTGATGAACGGGTTTTATTTTCATTGCGCAAGTAATATTTATTGTACGGCGGGAGCTTGCCTCCCCCCGTTATTTTTTTGAAAGCCAAACGGAACGGGTGATTCCCGACGCGGTTCGCAATGAAACCGCTTTGTCATCGCGAGGCGGTACGCCGCGGCGATCCATTGCTATACACGGAAAGTCGTGACTATACGCTTTTCCGCCTTTTGTTTTTATTGCACACAGCGGTTTTAATGTGGATTGCTTCGCCGCGCTCGCAATGACACATTTTTTCTTTTCAGTTATGCTCGCAAGGACACTTTTGTCTTCGCCGGCCGCAAGCAATCCGCCCGGCAAGACAGAAAAAGGGCGTCGGATCGTTCAATGATCCGACGCCCGGAACGATATTATTTCGCGTGATAGAGTTTTTTGACCTGATACCGCGGTTCGCAGGTGACGTTGACACCCAGTTTTTTCAGCGTCCGGATATCGACCTGCGACAGAATGACCGAGGAATGCGCCTCGCATCCGTTCAGGTTGTCCAGCTGTGCCAGCGCGCGCTGCGCGATTTCGGAAGTGGCGGCGCCGATCGCCAGCGCGATCAGCACCTCGTCGGTATGCAGACGGGGATTATGATTGCCCAGATAATCCAGTTTCAGGCGCTGTACCGGCTCGATCACAAACGGCGCGATCAGATCCACGGAATCGTCAATGCCCGCCAGTTCTTTCAGCGCGTTCAGCAGCATGGCCGCCGTCGCGCCCAAAAGCGGCGAGGTTCTACCCGTGATGATCCTGCCGTTCGGCAGTTCCAAT
Organism: Acutalibacteraceae bacterium; assembly: GCA_045640765.1. GTDB lineage: Bacteria > Bacillota > Clostridia > Oscillospirales > Acutalibacteraceae > UBA737. The sequence goes on along the minus strand of JAZUFP010000179.1, from coordinate 5,617 downwards.
GCCGCCGCCGGAGAATCACTGGTTTCGGCCTTGACCAATGCCGCCGAAATGACCGGGCGCAGATCGGTCGTAATGGCCGCCTGCTTCATCAGAAGATCCAGTTTATTCACCGTATCGGAGGACGCCATGTTCTCGCGCTGGTCACACAGTGCCGTGTAATAGCGGCGGATGATCTCCTGCTTGGAGGCGTTGGACACGATCTCGTCGTCCACGATGCAGTTGCCCGCCATATTAACGCCCATATCGGTCGGGGATTTATACGGTGACGTACCGTAAATTTTCCGGAACGTCGCCTGCAAAACCGGGAAGATTTCCACGTCACGGTTATAATTGACGGTCGTTACACCGTAGGCCTCCAAATGGAAGGGGTCGATCATATTAACGTCGTACAGGTCGGCGGTGGCGGCTTCATACGCCAGATTGACCGGGTGTTTCAGCGGAATGTTCCAGATGGGGAACGTTTCAAATTTAGCATAGCCGGCCTTGATGCCGCGCTTGTTTTCATGATAAAGCTGGGAAAGGCAGGTCGCCATTTTTCCCGAGCCGGGTCCGGGAGCGGTCAGAATGACCAGCCGGCGGGACGTTTCGATATACTCGTTTTTACCGTAGCCCTCGTCGCTGACGATTTTTTCCACGTTATAGGGATAGCCGTCAATATGATAATGGCGGTACACCTTTACGCCGAGACTTTCCAGTTTCTGCTGGAATTTGACGGCGGCATCCTGCCCCGTATACTGTGCCAGCACCACACTGCCGACAAATAAACCGACGCTTCGGAACGCGTCGATCAAACGCAGGGTATCCTGATCGTAAGTAATACCGAGATCCCCACGCACCTTGTTCTTTTCAATGTCCGCCGCGTTGATAACGATGACGATTTCGGCATCGTCTTTCAACTGTAACAGCATTTGCAGTTTACTGTCCGGCTTGAAGCCGGGCAGAACACGGGACGCATGATAGTCGTCGAACAACTTTCCGCCGAATTCCAAATACAACTTTCCGCCGAACTGTGAAATCCGTTCCCGAATGTGTTTGGACTGCATTTGCAGATATTTGTCATTATCAAATCCGATCCGTTCCATCATACTTCCCCTTTTCAATCAAATACAAAAGTTATTATAACATAGAATCTTTTTGATTTCAACGGAAAATTATCGGAAATTTTTGTCTTTTTTCACCCTGCTTTGCCGCGGCAAAAATGCGTTGACACCCCCTGCCGGATACGGTATAATAATGAATATAAATATTCCGGAGGGATCGCGATGACGGCGGAAAAATTTATACTGACTTTGGACGAGGGAACGACCAGCGCCCGTGCCGTTCTGTTTGACCGCGCCGGTCACGCACGCGGCATTGCGCAGCGTGAATTCACGCAGATTTTTCCCCGGCCGGGTTACGTGGAACATGACGCACAGGAAATTTTCGCGGCACAGTCCGCGACGATCGCGGAAGTGCTTGACAAGACCGGGATCACGCCTTCCCAAATTGCCGCCGTCGGTATTACCAATCAGCGTGAAACGACCGTTGTATGGGATAAACTGACCGGCGAGCCGATCTGCAACGCCATTGTCTGGCAATGCAGGCGAACCGCCGGACTTTGCGAAAAGCTGATCGCCGACGGATGGGAACCGTACATACAAAAAACCACGGGACTGAAACCCGACGCCTATTTCAGCGCGACAAAGATCCGCTGGATCTTGGACCACGTGGACGGCGCGCAGGAACGTGCCGAGCGCGGCGAACTGCTTTTCGGTACGATCGACTGCTGGCTGTTATGGAAACTGTCGGGCGGACGCATCCACGCGACCGATTACACCAATGCCGCCCGCACCATGCTGTTCGACATTACAAAGCAGGTATGGGACAAAAAACTGCTGGAAATTCTGAATATTCCGGAACAGATGCTGCCGCAGGTCTTCCCCAGCGGACATCCTTTCGGCAACATTGATCTGACGGGCGTTTCCGTCCCGGTCTGCGGTATTGCCGGAGATCAGCAGGCGGCGCTGTTCGGGCAGTGCTGTTTCCGTGAAGGTCAGATCAAAAACACCTACGGAACGGGATGCTTTTTGCTGATGAACACCGGCGAAAAGCCGATCCGCAGTCAAAACGGTCTGGTCACCACGCTGGCGGCTTCTTTGGAAGGAAAATCCGCGCAGTTCGCGCTGGAAGGCAGCGTCTTTATCGGCGGAGCGGTCATTCAATGGCTGCGTGACGAGTTGAAACTGATATCTTCCGCCGCGGAAAGCGAAACCTGCGCCCGGGCGGTCGAAGACACAAACGGTGTTTATATCGTTCCCGCTTTTTCGGGGTTGGGCGCGCCTTATTGGGATATGTACGCCACCGGGACGATGGTCGGTCTGACACGCGGCAGCGGACGGGATCATATCGTGCGTGCCGCGCTGGAATCCATTGCCTATCAGACCAATGATCTGATCGACGCCATGCGTGCCGATACCGGCACCGGGGTCGTTTCGGTGAAAGCCGACGGCGGTGCCGCCGAAAACGGATTTTTAATGCAGTTCCAGTCCGATATTTCAGATTTGAAGATCATCAAGCCCGCCAATTCGGAGGCGACCGCGCTGGGCGCCGCTTTTCTTGCCGGATTGACCGTCGGGTTTTGGAGCGACATCGACGAACTGGAAACGCTTCAGACAGACAACACCGTATATACGCCCGTACTGGAAGCCGAACGGCGCGCGGAACTGCTGAACGGCTGGCAGCGTGCCGTCCGCTCGACGCTGGTTTTCGCAGAACAGACGGACAAATCCTGACTTGAGGGAGGAAAAATATGCATACCGTAACCGATTATTCCGTGCCGTCCGCCGACGGCATACATACCCTTTCGGGTGTGATCTACAAACCGCAGAACGAAATCAAGGGGCTGTTTCATCTTGTCCACGGCATGACCGAATACATCGGCCGTTATGATCCGCTGATGTCTTTTCTCGCGGACGCCGGCTATCTGGTCTTCGGGTACGATCATCTGGGTCACGGAAAAACCGCGCGGGATGAAAGCGAACTGGGGTTTATCGCCCACAAGGACGGTTGGCGGTATCTGGTCGAGGACGTCATCCGTTTTGAAGACGCCGTACAGAAGGAATACCCCGATCTGCCGCTGGTCCTGATGGGACACAGCATGGGATCGTTTATCGTACGTCTGGCGGCGGAAAAGCCGGAATTTCACGGAACGAAACTGATCGTCTGCGGAACGGGCGGTCCGAATCCGGCGGCGCCCGCGGGATTGCTGATCTGCGACGTGATGCGCCTGATTTTCGGGGAAAAGCATATTTCCCCGCTGGTGGAAAGCGTTGCCTTCGGCGCGTATAACAAGCAATTTGAGGGTCTTTCCCCCTACGACTGGCTGACCAAGGACCGTGCCGTTATTGCTCGGTACGAAAAAGATCCGTTCTGCACCTTCCATTTTACGGTTTCCGCCATGCACGATCTGGTCGAGCTGAACGCGCGCTGTAATAAAAGGAAATGGTTTTCCGCTTTCAGAAAAGACCTGCCCGTCCTGCTGATCGCGGGCGACCGTGACCCCGTCGGCAACTACGGCAAAGGGGTGACGGCGGTATACGACCGGTTAAAGGATGCCGGTGTCCGGGACGTTACGCTGCGGCTGTATGAAAACTGCCGGCACGAGATTCATAACGACAGCTGCAAGGACGAAATGTTTACCGATATTCACTCATTTATAAGTACATAAATTATATTTTCCCCCTTTCGGGCGAAAACTAATGACAAAACGATCTGCGAGGTTTTGTCATGACCCGATTCAAAAGGTTTTTGTTTACCGCGGCTGTCAGTTTTTGCAGTCTGGCGGTTTTCTGTGCCGTTTCCTACGGCTATCTGAAATTCGTTCCGCCGGCAAACCGCAGTATGCCGGTCGAAAAAAGCGAAAGCCGCGTTCCTTACGGAAAAACGCCCGAAGATACCATTCTGCTGTGCCGTTTTTTCAACGATGACGAATGGTATTTATACCTGCGGTTTTCCGATCTGTCCGTTACCGTTCTGCCGAAAACGGACGTGATCCTTTCCCCCGACTTCGTCTGCACGTTTGACCGGTCGCGGACGGTCGATCTGATCGACCGTGTCGGCGGACTGGAAATCGGTGAAAAAGAGGGGTTATACCGTCTGCCCGGTGTGCAGGCGGCGGATCTGATGGCAACGCGTCCCGACGCGGATACCTGCCGGGAACTGTGGATTTCTTTTTTGCGGAACGCCCGACGGTTCGGACTGGACCGGGACGATCTTTCGGTCATATTCAAAAAATCCGATCCGCAGATCTCTTCCGAACGGTATACGGCATGGATCCCCTATTTACGGGATTTACACACAACGGTGAAACAATCATAAAAGAGGAATCAGAATGAAACAGAATCGAAAATTTGAATGGTATATGGACGCGCTGAACCTTTTAGCGTGCCTGATGGTGGTCTTTTTTCATTGCAATTCGGTTTTTTACAGTTATTCCGATACCGTGCGATGGAAGATCGCACTGATCGAACGCTGTATCGTTTGCAGTGCCGTTCCCATCTTTTTCATGCTGTCGGGCGCAAATCTGATGGGATACCGCGCCCATTATGATACCAAAACCTTTTTCAAAAAGCGTCTTGCCCGAACCGCCATTCCGTTTTTGTTCTGGAATATCTTTTACATATTCTACCTGAACCTTACGCATCAATTCAACTTTCATACGCCGCGCGCTGATCTCGGCGTTTCTGACCTCGCAATTCCAACTGCGGTACTGGTTCTTTTACCCGTTATTCGCCATCTACGCCGTCATGCCGGTGCTGTCCCTGCTGACTAGCCACAGGAAGATCCTGTGGTATATGACCGGGGGATCGTTTCTGCTTCATTTTGTGTGGCAACCGGTTCTCGGAATGCTGAACATCCATTTCAGTTCTTATATTTCTTTCCCCGTGGCGGGCGGATTTGTCGCCTACGCGCTTTTCGGATATCTGGTGGCGACCGGTCCGGACTGGTCCGGACGGAACCGCCTCATTTTATATGCGGTCACCCTTTGTTCCACGGTTTTTGCCGTTCTGTATACCTGCCGCGTTTCCGCGGCGGCCGGAAAAACCGTTAAAACCATGGTGGCGTATGAATACTACCCATCGGCGCTGATGGCGGCGTCTCTTTTCATTATTTTCCGTCATTTGAAAGACCGTCAGCCCCACCCGAAGATCCAACAGCTCCTGCGCACGCTGTCCGGCTGTAATATGGGCGTATGGCTGACGCATTCCATCGGGATGACGATCGGTTTTTACTTCCTGCGGTTGCCGCCCGAAAGTTACATCTGGTGTTTTGTGATGCCGTTTGTTATTTATATCTGCTGTGCCGCAGGCACCTGGGTCGTCAAAAAGATCCCGATTCTGAAATACATCGTATAAGGAGTTATTATGCGAAAATATATACCATATATAATTGCCCCTATTTTCATTTTGCTTTGTATTGCCGCAAACTGGTATTATGACATCCATACCGAAGTCAAAAACACAGTTTCACAATACACTCAACATTTTTCAGAGAAATTTTCCGGTGTACTGATCGACAGCGAAAACGACTGTGCCGCCGAGATCGGCGACTCTGATTATTAAGTCGGAGGCCAAGCGGT
>JAZUFP010000178.1:0-2296 GCA_045640765.1 Acutalibacteraceae bacterium | reverse complement strand
GCGGAAGCGCCGCCCGCGATGGTGGACAGAACCGGAGTTTCCACCTCGGTATAGCCGATCTCGTCGAGCGTTTGGCGAACGGAACGGATGATTTTGGAACGCTTGACGAAGGTGTCCTTGACTTCGGGGTTGACGATCAGGACAACGTAACGCTGACGGTAACGGGTGTCGGTATCTTTCAGTCCGTGGAACTTTTCGGGCAGCGGCAAAAGGGATTTTGCCAACAGTTCGATGTGGTCGCAGTGGATGGAGATCTCCCCGGTCTGGGTTTTGAAAACAAAGCCGGAAATGCCGACGATATCGCCGATATCCCACTTTTTGAACGCCATATAATCGTCCACGCCGACATCATCCCGACGGACGTAAAGCTGAATATCGCCTTCGCCGTCACGCAGTCCCACAAAACTGGCTTTACCCATGATACGGCGGCTGATGATACGTCCGCCCAAAGAAACGGTTTTCCCTTCATAGGTGTCAAAATCCGCCTTGATACCGACCGAGGAAGCGGTCACTTCGTATTTTGTTTTAACAAACGGATCATTCCCCGTTTCGACCATGGCGGCAAGCTTATCCCGGCGGATCTGCAGCAGTTCGTTCAGATCCTGCACGGGCGCGTTGTTGTTTTCCGGCATACTTTCAAGTCCTTTCTGTAAAAAAGCGGGCAGTTCATTCGCTGCCCGTTTGAGGTTTATTTTGTAATGGAAAGAATGGTGAACGAGGCGATCTCGCGGCCGTTGTCTTCCGCGACGACGGTTTCGCCGACCTTGTGACCGATCAGCGCTTTCCCGACGGGGCATTCGTCGGAAATTTTTCCGGCTTTCGGATCGGCTTCGGTGGTGCCGACGATGCGGTAGGTGAATTCCTTGTTCAGCTTTTCGTTTTTCACCGTGATCTGCAGACCGACGTCAACCTTTTTAGCCGAGCCGCGGCGGGTATCCTTGATGATCTCCACGTTTTTCAGCATGGCTTCCAGCTCGACGATACGGGCTTCCATTTTCGCCTGCTCGTTTTTGGCTTCGTCATATTCGCTGTTTTCGGAAAGGTCGCCGTATCCGCGCGCGATCTTGATTTTTTCGGCAATGTCGGTACGACCGACCGTTTTCAACTGTTCGAGTTCTTCTTCCAGTTTCTTTTTGCCTTCTTCGGTTACTTTGAATGTCTTGGTCATGATTCCAAAACCACCTTTAATAAAAATATTTATAATGCATCACAATAAAAGTATTATATGCCGATTTGACCGAATTGTCAAGCAAAATACGCCGTCAGCCGGACGGATCGCGTTTTTTGGCAAAAAAACGCAAAGTTTTTGTTGCGAAACGGGGATAAAACGACTATAATAAATCTAATAATGACCTCTGTGGGGGATGTATCATGATCAAGAAATATCTGAACCGTGTATTCATCGACGGTCTTTCCGGTATGGCGCAGGGATTGTTTGCGACCCTGATCATCGGAACGATCATTGAACAGATCGGTGTGATCTGCGGCGGTGTCGTCGGCGCGTGGCTGATCGAAATGGGCAACGTCGCGAAACTGATCACCGGCGCGGGCATCGGTGTCGGTGTCGCGGTCAAGTTGGGCTCCACGCCGCTGACCACGGTTTCCGCCGCGGTCGCCGGTATGATCGGCGCGTTTCCGGCGCAGACTTTCCATGACGTTGTCGTGGTCAATGCCGGTACCGGAAAATTCAATCCGGGCGAACCGCTCGGCGCGTTTGTCGCCGCCTACGTCGCGGTCGAGATCGGACGGCTGATATCGGGCAAGACCCCCGTGGATATCATCGTAACACCGCTGGCGTGTATTCTGTCCGGCGGCGCGGTCGGAATGTTTATCGGCCCGTGGATCTCCAAAGCCATGGCGTGGATCGGCAGTATTGTGAACGTCAGCGTGGTCGAGCATCCGTTCTGGTACGGAATGCTGGTTTCGGTCGTGATGGGTATTTTGCTGACCTTGCCGATCTCTTCCGCCGCGATCGGTATTTCGGTCGGGTTAAGCGGTCTGGCAAGCGGCGCGGCGGCTATCGGCTGCTGCTGTAATATGGTCGGCTTTGCCGTCATCAGTTACCGTGAAAATAAAACCGGCGGTCTGGTTGCGCAGGGACTGGGCACTTCTATGCTGCAAATGCCCAATATCGTGCGCCGTCCGCTGATCTGGGTCCCGTCCATTTTAGCTAGTGCTATTTTAGCGCCGGTTTCGACCATGGTTTTGAAAATGGTCAACACGCCGGTCGGTTCGGGCATGGGTTCGGCAGGGCTGGTCGGTCAGTTCCAGGCGTTCAGCGCCATGACCGCCGCCG
>JAZUFP010000177.1:0-2201 GCA_045640765.1 Acutalibacteraceae bacterium | reverse complement strand
ATAAATTGTCATCGCGAGGCGGTACGCCGCGGCGATCCATTGCTTTTCGCGGAAAGATGAGATTTTACGCTTTTCCGCCTTTGGTTTTAATTGCAAACATTGGTTTATATTTGGATTGCTTCGCTGCGCTCGCAATGACACGTTTATTCTTTCTTTTCAGTCATGCTCGCAATGACACCACTTTTGTCATCGCGAGGCGGTGCGCCGCGGCGATCCATTGCTTTTCGCGGAAAGATGAGATTTTTCGCTTTTCCGCCTTTGGTTTTAATTGCAAACATTGGTTTATATTTAGATTGCTTCGCTGCGTTCGCAATGACATGGTTATTTTTTCTTTTCAAATACGTTCGCAATGACACGATTAATTGTGAAAAGATCAAAAAGGATCGCCTTTCGGCGATCCTTTTTGCTGTTTATGGATTTATTGTCCGTACCGTTTGCTGTGTTTTATTAAAGATTTTCAAACCCGAAGCAGAGCGTGTCGGCACGGTGGCTGTCGCTCGACAGAATAAACTTCGCGCCGTGTTCGGCAAGATATTCCCGGATCGGTTCCGACGGGTAGGGCGTTGTGCGGTAACCGCGGGAGATCGCGCCGGTGTTGATCTCGAATGGAACGCCGGTCGCAAGCAGTTTGTCCGCCGCCGCTTTCCACGCGGCGACATAACGCGGATGCGCTGTGTCGAACTGCGGCACACGCTCGATAAACTTGGTGATGAGATCAAAATGCCCGATCAGCGTGCAATTCGTCTTTTGCACCACGTCCCCCACCGTGCGGAAATACGTTTCCGCCATGGCGTAAAAATCGCCGTCAAAATATTGCCGGGCGGTATTCGCCAAAATGTCGGCGCTTTCGTCCACGGGGATATATTTTTCGCCGCATTTGAAATAATGGACCGAACCAATCACATAATCGTACCGATCGGTCGGGGTGGTGGAATAATAGTCCTGCTCAATACCGCAAAGCACCGTGATCTGACGGCGGTATTTTTCCTTTAACGCCGCGATTTCGTCGGAATAAGCGTCCAGCCGATCCTTTTTGATGCAGTAACTTTCGTCAAAATCGGTATAGCCGTGGTCGGAAAAACCGATCGTGGTCATGCCCCTTTCAATGGCGGCAAGCACGACCTCTTCGGGCGTGTTTTTCCCGTCGCTGAAATTCGTGTGAACGTGAAAATCTTTCAGTTCCATCAGGTCATTTTCTCCTGTTTCACCTTTTTGTCGATAACGTGACGGGAAGCCAGTTCCTTATGGATATCTTCCAGCGAAATGCCGGCTTCGATCATCAGTACCATGACGTGATACGCCAGATCGGCGATTTCGTAGATCGTTTCCTTTTTATCCTCCGCCTTGGCGGCGATGATGACCTCGGTCGATTCCTCGCCGACTTTTTTCAGGATCTTATCCAGTCCCTTATCAAACAGATAGGTGGTATAAGACCCCTCTTTTTTCTCGGTTTTTCTGCCGCGGATCAGTTGGAACAGACCTTCGTACGAAAACTCCTGCCGCTCGTCACTTTGGAAAACTTCGTTGGTAAAGCAGGAAGTCGTGCCGGTATGGCAGGCGGGGCCGTCCGGTTCGACCATGACGACCAGCGCGTCCTTATCGCAATCGGCGGTAATGGAAACGATATGCTGATAGTTGCCGCTGGTTTCGCCTTTCAGCCACAGTTCGCCCCTGGAACGGCTCCAGAAGCAGGTCAGTTCCTTTTCCATGGAAACGGCAAGACTTTCCCTGTTCATGTATGCCAGCGTCAGCACCCTTTTGGAAACGGCATCGACCACAATAGCGGGGATCAGTCCGTTCGCGTCAAATTTCAGTTCATCCATATTGATCATGATACATTCTCCTTATATACGGGCGGGAATCCCGTTTTTCTGCATTTCAAGTTTCAGGTCGGAAATTTTGACCTCGCCGAAGTGGAAGATCGAAGCGGCAAGCCCGGCATCCACCCGCGGAAGCGTTTGAAACAGCGTGATGAAATCGTCGATCTTTCCGGCGCCGCCCGAAGCGATGACCGGTACGTTGACCGCGTTACACACCTGTTCCAGCATTTCAAGGTCAAATCCCTGCTTGACCCCGTCGGTATCGATGGAATTCAGCACGATCTCCCCGGCACCGTTCGCCACGCCGCGTTTGATCCACTCAATGGCTTCCAGACCGGTATTTTCCCTGCCGCCTTTGGCAAAGACACGGAACACACCGTC
>JAZUFP010000176.1:0-5879 GCA_045640765.1 Acutalibacteraceae bacterium | reverse complement strand
ATCGGCGCCGGCGTTTGCGCGACCGATTTATCTGTGATAAACGGAGATTTCGGACCGCCGCCCCTGATTCCCGGTCATGAAATAGCCGGTATCATCGATCAGGTGGGGTCTAACGTAAAATCCGCGAAACCGGGTGACCGTGTAGTCGTTGAAACAGCCGTGGCTTGCGGGCATTGCCGTGAATGTGAAAGCGGCAACAAACATTTGTGCAAAGAAAGCGGCGAGATCGGTTTTCCCCCCTACAACGGCGGATATGCCGAATACGTTACCGTACCCGAGAACTGCCTGAAATTCATTCCCGATAGCGTAAGTTTTGATGAAGCCGGTATGATCGAGGCCGCCCTTTGCCCGTTCGGTATTCTATACCGCTACGGCATGAAGCCGGGCGCAACGGTTTTGGTCCAGGGAAACGGTGTTGCGGGTCTTTCTTTCCTGCAAACGGCAAAATGTTTTGCCGCGTCAAAGATCATCATGTCGGTCCGCCGGGAAAGCGCAGTTGAAATGGCAAAGCATTTCGGCGCCGACGTCGTCATCAACACGAAAACCGAGGATCTGACCGAGCGGATCATGCAGGAAACAGACGGTCTCGGCGTTGACGTATCCATTGACGCAACGGGAAATTCCTCCGCCATTGAAAAAGCCGTCAAGGTCACCCGTTCGGGCGGGCAGGTCATTCTCTACGGAATACCCGATATAAGCGCCGAAATGCCGCAATTCCCCGTTCGTGAGATCATCATCCGCCAGTTATCGGTAGTGGGCGGCAACTGCAACCAGCTTGCGTGGGAGCCCCTGCTTTCATTAGTGGCTTCCGGACAATTCAACGTTCGTGATATGATAACCAATACATTCCCGCTTGAAGAAGCCAAAACGGCACTGCAATTAGCCAAAAACAAGCCGGACGGATTTATCAAGTCTGTCCTGCACCTGCAATAATAAAAGGAGACCGAAACCATGAAAATCACCAAAGTTGAAGCAATCCCCGTAAGACAAAAAGGAACCGTCAAGGAAATCAACGACAGCGCACAGGACGGTATTATCATAAGAGTATCCACCGACGAAGGCATTACCGGTTACGGTGAAGTCGATTCCGCGCCGTGGGTCATTCGTGAGATCATCAACTCGCCGGTTTCTCACAGAACCTGCCAGGGGCTTGCGAACGTTGTCGTCGGCAGGGACCCGTTTGACTATAAAAAAATCTGGGACGATATGTTCCTGCACAGCAATTTTTACGGCAATCACGGTGCCGCCATACAAGCCATGAGCGGTATTGATATCGCAATCTGGGATATACTCGGGAAAGCGCTCAACAAACCGATCTGGCAGCTTTTGGGCGGCAAATACAGAGATAAAGTCCGCTGTTACGCAAGTGTACTGATGCCGTATACGCCGGAAGAAGCGGCGGAAGAAGCCATCAAATGGAAAGAAAAGGGCTACACCGCCATTAAAATGGGCTGGGGCGGTTTCGAGCAGGATATGGCTACGGAAATCAAACTGGTCGAAGCATCCCGAAAAGCCGTCGGCGATGACATTGATATGCTCTACGATATCGGATATATTCCTTCCGCAAACGTCACGATCGACGCGCCCAGCCGTATTCAGCTGGTCAAAGCGTTAGAACCCTATCATCCTTTTGCGATCGAAGAAGCGCTTTGGCCGACCGATTATGAAGGATATAAACGTTTGGCGGAAAGCACGAACACCCGAATCGTCTGCGGTGAAAACGAAACCACGCGTTACGGTTTTAAGCAGTTGATCGATTACTGTAAAGTATCATTTGTTCAACCCGACATCACCCGCTGCGGAGGAATTACCGAAGCCGGCAGAATTGCTTCCTACGCGGAGATCAACTCCACGAACGTGGTACCGCACTGTTGGAGCAGCGGAATCGTTGAAGCCGCTTCGTTACAGATCATCGCTTCTATTCCCAATGCCGAACTGCTTGAATACTGTGAACAGGATACACCGATCCGGCATGATCTTGTACCGGATGACATTCCTTGCGTGGACGGCTACGCACAGATCCCCACCAAACCGGGTTTAGGCATTGAAGTTGACGACAAAGCCATTGAATACTATCGCTGTGATAAATATTGGTATTTTCAAAAAAGGACGGACGAAAGATTATGAATATTCTTGCAATCGGAGCGCATCCGGATGACGTAGAAACCATGTGTGCCGGCACACTCGCAAAATACGCCGCACAGGGTCACAAAGTTTTTATTGCCACGGCAACCAGCGGAAATATCGGCTCTGCGCGTATTTCAAGTATGGAGGAAATTGCCCGTGTCCGCAAGGCGGAAGCGGCAAAATCCGCCGCCATCATCGGTGCGGAATACATTTGCCTTGATTACGATGATGAAATGTTTTTCGAGATCAATCGTGAAACAAGACTGAAATTTATCAATTTAGTCCGTTACTGCAAAGCGGACGTTATTTTCACGCACAGTCTTCACGACTATAACCCCGACCATATGCTTACCAGCAAAATCGTCAATGATATTGCCGTAATGATCCCCATCGCGCATTTGAAAACCGAATGCGAGCCGTATGATGTAGTTCCTTCCATTTGGATGTTTGAAACGGCGAACTCAATGGGATTTGTCCCAACCGATTATGTGGATATTACAGATTTTTATGAAACAAAGATGAAAATGCTGAGTTGTATGGAAAGTCAAAAGGCGTGGATGGCCGACAACTATGCGCAGCTTGCCGGCGACGAAGACAGATTCTTTGATACGATTCGTATTACATCAGAGTTTCGCGGAATGCAGGCGGGCTGTAAATACGCAGAAGGTTTTGTCCGCGCATTGGATGGCTACCGTACCCGCCTGACCGAACGGGTTTTGCCGTAATGATGAAGGCATATGCAAAATACGATTGTGAATACGGCAATCTTTTATGGCTGTCGAATGGCAGAGTTGAAGTCGCGGCCGCTTTGGATTACGGACTCCGGATCATGGTGCTTCGGTGCGTTGGGATGGAAAATATGCTATATCATCAGCCGTCCGACCTTTCAGACGGGCTAACCACCGAAAAAGGTTGGAAACTTTACGGAGGACACCGTTTCTGGACCTCTCCGGAAAGCGATGATTCCTATTATCCCGATAATGATCCGGTTGAATACGTTATTGAAGAAGACGCGGTGTTGCTGACGCAAAAGACAGATCCGTGGACGGGATTCAAAAAGCAGCTCCGGTTGTCGTTCCGCGATAACGGTGATTTGAAGGTCGAACATATTTTGACGAACTGCCATCCCCGCCCCGTAAAAGCGGCCGCCTGGGGCGTTACCACGCTGAAAGGCGGAGGTATTGCGGAGATCCCGTTTGAAGGAAAAGCGGGCGGCTATGCTCCGAACAGGGCAGTTTCACTTTGGTTTGATACTTCTTTGGGGGATGATCGGTTTTCATTCGGGAATCATTCCGTCATAGGCAGGCACCTTCCTGATGATAAAAAGCTGAAAATCGGCGTCTATTCGCCGCAAGGCAAAAGCTCTTCGGAAAATTTGGGACAAAGATTAGAGATCTCTTTCTTACCGCGTCCGATGGAAAATTGTCCCGATCACGGAAGCAACGTTGAGTTGTTTCTTGATAAACACATTATGGAACTTGAAACACTGGGAGAAATAAAAGAAATCACACCGGGCGCGACGATAACACACACCGAGTACTGGCGTATTTCCCCCCTGACCTGAAAGCGCCACTTTCTTGGGGATAACACAAAAGAAACAGCAAATTGATACGATCGTATCGGTTTGCTGTTTTTTTCGTTAAATGACCGTTCGCATTAATAATCTAAGCACACGTTCAGCGCATTTAATTTGACCGACATAAAAAGGCAGAGAGTTTTCGCTCTCTGCCTTTACTCAATTTATTTGAAAATCAAAAATACGCGTATCCGTCGGCGGGATCCATTATCTCTTCAAACCTTTTGCGTTATTCCGGGATCGGTGAAACGCAAAAACGGAACAATATCTCTTTTTCGTTCAAACGGAATTCGTCCGGAAGGGCAGGTCCGCAGGAATTCGAACCGATCCCCGAAACCTTATAATCCACCCGCAGATGGACCTTGCCGTCCGCGGTCAATTCGTCGGTGTGGTTTGCCTGATACAAAGCTTCAATACTGTAATCGGATACATTGATCTCAAACGGACGATCACCGTGAAAACGCATTTTACCGATTTTGAGCATCGACACTTCCGTGTGATTGCCGTGTTCCTGCGGTCTGACGTACGGGACGTATTCCCGATCCGAAGTGCTGTGATATAACGAAATCGGCGCGTGGTGATGCATATCACAATAGTTTTCAAGCGGGCCTCTGCCGAAATAGGTGAATTCCTTTGAAGATTTCGGCAAAGTGAATTCAAACCCGAGCCGCGGCAAATAGAAAGCGTCCGGACGAACTTTGGCGTTGAACGTGTTTTCCACCGTGCCGTCGGCCGAAACGGTGACTTCCAAAGTGTATTTGAAACACGGAAGTCTTGAAACGCCCGCAAGGGAGCCATCGACGATTATTTTATTTTCTTCCAGTCTGCAATCGTAGACTTTCAAAAAAGAACAATTCAGATTTTCGCCCTGCCAGCCGTTGACGTTGACCCAACGGACAATAACGTTCCGGTCGTTATCGGTCGGCGCGCGGAACGCGGAAATTTTAACTTTTTCGGCCAGTTGCTCTTCCCCGTCGATGATCATACTGGTAAAGGCGCCGTAATGCTTTGAGAACGTATAGGAGAATCGTTCCCCCGCGGCGTAGATGTTTTGCTGATCTTCCGTTAGGGTGATCGGTTTTTCCGCGTTGGTGACACCAAGTTTTTCAAAAGGCAGCGGATGCTGCGTCGAAGCGACCTGTCTGCCGTCCTTTGTAAGGGAAACGTTCAGATATGCGCCGTATTGGCAAGCCGCCGGTGTATACGCTATTTCAACCTCTTTTTCTTCGTGCGGCGCAACGGAAAGCGTCATGGTTTTTGACGATATTTCCGTTCCGTCGACCGTAACGTTATAAGAGAATTCATACTCGTCAAGATTCGTGAAATCCAGTCGGTTCCGTACCGAAAGAACGTTCCCGTTCAAGTTTGTGGCGATCGGCTGAAAAGCGTATTTCGCTTCGTACGACCCCGCCTTGAAAGAACGGTCGGCAAACACCAAACCGTCACAGCAGAAGTTTCCGTCGTGGGTCAGTTCCCCCTCGAAATCGCCGCCGTACTTTTGCACGCCGTCCCGCATGACAACGTGATCCGCCCACTCCCAGATACAGCCGCCGATCAGTTTTTTGTACTTGTCGAAAAGTTGCTGATAACAGACGGTATCGCCGGGGCCGTTTCCCATTGCGTGAGCATATTCACATAAAAATACCGGCCTGTTGATATCATCGGTATTGGCGGCGTTTTCCAACGTATTGAGATCAAGATACATCATGGAATACACGTCGCTGTTGTGGAACTGTCCTTTGCGGCAGGCGTCTTCACAGTGTACCAGACGGCTGCCGTCTCTTTCTTTCGTCCACCGGATCATTTCGACATGATTACATCCGTGACCGCTTTCATTTCCGGTCGACCACATAATAATACAGACATGGTTTTTGAAGGTTTCAACCATTCTGCTCATTCGCTCGATATGTTCTTTTTCCCACAGTCGGTTTACACCCGGCCAGTCGTTGCTTGAAACGTCGTAACCGTTACCGCCCGGATTTCTTTGGGCAAAACCGTGCGTTTCAATGTCGGTCTCACAAACAACATAAAAACCCAATTCATCGCACAACTGAATGAATCTCGGGGTCGGCGGATAATGCGAAGTTCTGATACAGTTTATGTTCAGTTCCTTCATCAATTTCAAGTCGCCGAGAATTTCCTCTTCGGTCTGACACCAACCGTTGAATTTATTGGT
>JAZUFP010000175.1:0-4993 GCA_045640765.1 Acutalibacteraceae bacterium | reverse complement strand
GCAATCGGTTGAGCGCGGAAAGAGCGGCAGGGTGAATACCGATAAAATCCAGCGCGCCGCAGTCGGTCAGCGATTCAATTTTTGAAAGATCGCCCAAAACGGCTTTTTTAAGTTCTGCGGCAATGCGTTCGTGACTGATTTGCCGTAACCCGTCCGCTTGGCGCAGGGCGGCGGCAAGGGTGTCCGGCGCGCAGTCAAACCCCAGCACGGCGGCAAACCGAAACAGCCGCAGAATGCGCAACGCGTCTTCGGTAAAGCGCGTGTCGGCGTTTCCGACCGCGCGTAAGATCCCGTTTTTCAGGTCATCTTTTCCGCCGAACAGATCAACGACTTCACCGCTGCCGGAATAAGCCATGGCGTTGACCGTGAAATCACGCCGCGAAAGATCTTCACGCAGATCGGAAACAAACTCGACTTTGTCGGGGCGGCGGTGGTCTTGGTATCCGCTTTCGGTGCGGAAGGTGGTCACCTCAATGGGGTTTTTGTCGGCGATCACGGTCACGGTACCGTGACGGATGCCGGTCGCCGCGGTATGCGGGAACAACGCCGTCACCGTTTCGGGTGTGGCGGCGGTCGTAATGTCATAATCGTGCGGGATTTTTCCCATCAGCGCGTCCCGGACGCATCCGCCTACGATATAGGCCTCGTGACCGGCACGGTGCAGGGTATCCAGTACATTTCTTACGTAATCGGGCAAATACAGATCCATTTTTTCAAAATACCTCAAATTAAGGGTTTATTTTTCTGCGGAAACACTATATAATAGATATAATAGGAAATAAAAGGAGAGTCTGCCAAATGAAAGAAGCTCGCGCGGAAGATCGTCTGCTTTCAGGCGTGAAACATATTCACATGATCGGGATCGGCGGCAGCGGAATGAGTCCGTTGGCCCAGATCCTGCACGCCCGCGGATTTACGGTCACGGGTTCGGACGTCAAAGAAAACGAGCAGGTCGAACAACTGCGAAAACTCGGCATGACCGTGTTTATCGGTCAGCGCGCCGAAAATATAGAAGGTGCCGATCTGGTGGCATATTCCGCGGCGGTGCCGAAGGAAAACGCCGAACGCGCGGCGGCCGAGGAAAAAGGCGTGCCGACGATGGAACGTTCCTCTTTGCTGGGTTATGTGACCCGGCAGTACAATAACGTGATCGGGGTATGCGGTACGCACGGAAAAACTTCCGTTACCTCTATGATAACACAAATTCTGTATCTTGACAATAGGCAACCAAATGCCGTGATCGGCGGTAAACTTCCGCTGGTCAATTCCTACTGCGTAACGGGTGACAGCCAGACGCTGGTGTGCGAATCCTGTGAGTTTGTGGACAGTTTTTTGCAGTTTTCGCCCGATCTGTCGGTATTGCTGAATATCGATGACGATCATCTGGATTATTTCAAGACCATGGAAAACCTTGAAAAGTCATTCCGGAAATTTGTTTCCATGTCAAACCGCTGTTACGCTAACGGGGACGATGAACGTGTCCGCCACGCCGTGAGCGGCATCCCGTCGCAGGTGGTAACTTACGGATTCGGCGCGGAAAACGATTATTCCGCCGCCGATCTGCAAAAAGGAAAATACGGTTTTTGCTTTGACGTCATGCACGGCGGTGAAGTGGTGGGGCGTATTGAAATGCACGTCCCCGGCAGACATAACGTGCTGAACGGTCTGGTTTCGTTTGCCGTTTGTTATGAAATGGGCGTATCGCCCGAAAGCATTGCCGGCGCGCTGGCCAAATTCACCGGTGCGGGCCGCCGTTTTGAATTTATCGGTACGGTGGACGGCATTACGGTCGCTGACGATTTTGCCCATCATCCCACCGAAATGGCGGCAACGCTGAACGCCGCGCGCGATCTGGATTACGGCCGTGTCATCGTGGCGTTTCAGCCGTATACCTATTCCCGTGTCGCCCTTTTGAAGGACGGCATGGTGCAGGCGCTGAAACTGGCGGATCAGGTTTTTCTGACGCCGATCGTCGCTTCCAGAGAGACCAACACCTATAACGTCTATTCCGAAGATATTGCCGCCCTGCTGCCCGACGCCGCCGTGGTGGCGGATTATGACGAACTCGCCGAACGCATGAAAGCGGCGGCACGACCGGGGGATATCGTACTGACTATGGGTGCCGGTGATATCTTTAAAGTCGCCCGGAAAATGGTGGGAAAAGAATGAGTACCGAAAAACTGTACGACAGAGATTCTCATCTGACCGAATTCACCGCGACGGTGCTTTCGTGCGAAACTTGTGAAAGCGGATTTGCCGTCACACTGGACCGCACCGCCTTTTTCCCCGAAGCGGGGGGACAGGCGTCTGATCGGGGTACCCTTGGTGAAGCCACTGTGACCGACGTGCAAATTGACGAAACCGACGTGCTGACGCATTTTGTCGACCGACCGCTTGCTGTGGGGGAAACGGTGACGGGAAAGATCGATTGGGAACGCCGCTTTGACTTTATGCAGCAGCATTCGGGCGAGCATATCGTCTCGGGCGTCGCGCACGAACTGTACGGCGTGGAAAACGTCGGATTTCATTTGGGGGACGATCTTGTCACGCTGGATTTTGATCGGGAACTGACCGACGAGCAACTGCGGAAAGTGGAGACCCTTGCCAACGAAAAGGTCTTTGAAAACGTTCGTTTTACGACCTATTATCCCGATGATGCGACCCTTGCCGGATTGATTTACCGCAGTAAAAAAGAACTGAACGGAAAAATCCGTATCGTGGAAATCGAAAACACCGACCGCTGTGCCTGCTGTGCGCCGCACGTGTATTCCGCCGCCGAGATCGGGCTGATCAAGCTGCTGGATACCGAACGGCGGCGCGGCGGCGACCGCATCCAACTGAAATGCGGTCGCAGGGCATTGGCGGATTATAACGAAAAATACCGCAACGTTCGTGAGATCGGCGCCGCGCTTTCGGCAAAACAGCATGAAACGGCAGACGCGGTCACGAAACTTTGCGATCAGCTTGCCGCCGAAAACCGTAAAAACGGTACACTGAAAAAACGCCTGATCGAGATCCTTGTCGCTTCGACTGATGACATGACCGTTTTTCAGCACGGGCTGGATATGAAAGAACTGCAACTGCTGGCGGACGGTCTGCACCGGAAAACCGGACGCATTCACGCCGTGTTTACCCCGTCGGGGGATAATACCGCGTTTGCCGTGTGCGGGGACTTGACCGAGCTGGATCAATGGTTTGCCGATTTCAAAAACCGTTTTCCCGTGCGTGGGGGCGGACGCGGCGGTATGATGCAGGGAACGGTACAGATCGATTCCGAATCATTGAAACAAAAACTGCGAACAGTGTAAAAATTTCTTTTCTTTTCGGGAAAGATATGGTACAATAATAAACGAAAATATTATTTGGAGGTTTATGCTCATGTCCAGATATGAAGAAGCTAAAAAAATCTATGCGGAATACGGTATTGATACCGATGCCGCCATTGAACTGCTGCGCCGTCAGCCGGTCGCTCTGCACTGCTGGCAGGGGGACGACGTTACCGGTTTTGACCACGACGGTCCTTTGACCGGCGGTATCCAGACAACCGGTAATTATCCCGGCAAGGCACGCACGCCCGAAGAACTGATGGCCGATATGGACAAGGTTCTTTCTTTGTGCCCCGGCAAAAAGAAGATCAACGTTCACGCCTGCTACGCTATTTTTGAACCGGGCGAATTTGTCGACCGCGACAAACTGGAACCCAAGCATTTCAAAAAGTGGGTCGATTTTGCCAAAGCGCGCGGTATGGGTCTTGATTTCAACCCGACCTTTTTCTCTCATCCGAAGGTCAAAGACGGTCTGACGCTGTCCAGCCCCGATGAAGAAACCCGCAAGTTCTGGATCGAACACGGCAAGGCCTGTATCCGCATTTCGCAGTATTTCGCCGAAGAAACCGGCGTTCCCTGCGTGATGAATATCTGGATCGGCGACGGTTTCAAGGATATTCCCGCCGACCGTATGGGACCGCGTATGCGTTATAAAGATTCGATCGAACAGATTCTGTCCGAACCGTTTGACAAAAATCTGGTCAAACCCTGCGTGGAATCCAAGGTGTTCGGGATCGGCGTGGAGGCCTATACTTCCGGCTCGGCGGAATTCACCCTTTCCTTTGCCGCTACGCATGACGGCTGCCTGCCGCTGATGGATAACGGTCACTATCATCCGACCGAAGTCGTTTCGGATAAGATCCCGGCAATGCTGTGCTTCTATCCTGAAATCGCGTTACATATCACCCGCCCGATCCGTTGGGACTCTGACCACGTGGTGCTGTTTGACGATGAAACCAAAGAAATGGCAAAAGAGATCGTCCGCTGCAACGCACTTGACCGTGTGTATATGGCACTGGATTATTTCGATGCCAGCATCAACCGCGTTTCGGCGTGGACCGTGGGTCTGCGCAGCTGGCAGAAGGCGTTGCTGAACGCCATGCTTCAGCCGACCGCGAAAATGGCGGAATTGCAGGACAGCGGCAACTTTACCGAACTGATGGCGTTAAGCGAAGCCGCCAAGACACTGCCGTTCGGTGACGTATGGAACGAATACTGCGCGGTGGAAAACGTGCCGGCTGAAAACGTCTGGTTTGAAGAAATCAAAAAGTACGAAGCCGAAGTCCAGTCAAAGCGTGTTTGATTGATTTTTACGGCGGAAATCGGGGATTACTGTGGACGAATGGAATGACTTTTCGGCGCTGACATCGGAACAGAAGAAAAAACGCCTTTATGACGAACAGAAGAAACTGTTGGATACGTTCCTTGAAAAGGGCGCGATCTCACCGGCACAGTATCAGAAAAGTCTTGGTGACCTGACCGCGAAAATGGGCATAAGTCGGAGGCCAAGCGGTCTTAGGAAGACAATCCAAGCCCACAACTCCTTGGCTCACAGAACGACATGGCTACGATCCGACTTAACTGTTGGATACGTTCCTTGAAAAGGGCGCGATCTCACCGGCACAGTATCAGAAAAGTCTTGGTGACCTGACCGCGAAAATGGGCAT
>JAZUFP010000174.1:0-6336 GCA_045640765.1 Acutalibacteraceae bacterium | reverse complement strand
TCTTTCCCGTCTTCGCCGCGTGATCTTACCGCTTTCACTGCCCGGCGTGGTTTCGGGCATCACCATGGTTTTCGTACCGTCGGTCAGCACCTTCTACATTTCGCAGAAACTGGGCGGCAACAAATCGCTGATGATCGGTGACGCCATTGAATTCCTGTTCAATAACGGACCGGATTATTACAACGTCGCTTCGGCGCTGTCGCTGGTACTGATGGTCATGATCCTGCTTTGTCTGTTGGTCATGAACCGCTTTTCCGACGGTGAGGAAGGAGGCGTTGTGGTATGAAGATCCTTTCCCGTTTTTACGTGGGGCTGATCCTTTTCTTCCTGTACGCGCCGGTCGCGGTCATGGTGTTCTTTTCCTTTAACGCCGGCGACAGTGTCTGGGTCTTCGAAGGATTTTCCGCCCAGTGGTACAGCGGTCTGATTTTCGACGACACCATGCTGGAAGCCCTTCGCCATACCCTGATCATTGCCGTGCTTTCGGCACTGATCTCGACCGTGCTCGGCACAGCCGCCGCGGTCGGTATTCTTGCCCTGCGCAAAAAAATCAGCAAGCGGCTGGTCATGTCGGTCACCAACATCCCGATGATGAACGCCGATATTGTGACCGGCGTTTCGCTGATGCTGTTGTTCGTCTTTATCGGAAAAATGTGCGGCATGGATGAATCGCTCGGATTCCCGACCGTTCTGATCGCGCACATCACCTTTAACCTGCCTTACGTGATCCTTTCGGTCATGCCGAAACTGAAACAGACCGATGCCAGTCTGCATGAAGCCGCGCTGGATCTGGGCTGTACGCCCATGCGCGCGTTCTTCAAGGTGATTTTGCCCGCCATTTCCACCGGTATTTTCACCGGCGCGATCATGGCGTTCACCCTGTCGCTGGATGATTTCGTGATCAGTTATTTCACCTGCGGACACTATCAGACCCTGCCGATCGTGATCTACAACATGACCAAAAAGACCGTAACACCGGACGTTTACGCCCTTTCGACCTTTATTTTCATTTCGGTCTTCGTGTTATTGATCCTTTATAACGTTCTTCAAACCAAGAGCGAAAAAAGGAGGGCGGCGTGATGAAACGGTTATTGGCTTTGGCTTTGATGATCGTGTTGGTACTGTCGCTTTGTGCCTGCGAAGGCGGTTATCAATATGCCGACGTTACGTATGAAGGCGATTATGACTGCCCCGAACTGAAAGGGACGGTACTGAACGTATACAACTGGGGCGAATATATTTCCGACGGATCGGATGAATCGGTCGACGTGAACAAGGAGTTTGAAAAGGCGACCGGGATCAAGGTCAATTACACCACGTTTGAAAGCAACGAGACCATGTACTCTCAACTGAAAAGCGGTGGCGTGACCTATGATATCATCATTCCGTCCGACTATATGATCGAGCGGCTGAAAAACGAGGAAATGCTTGAAACGATCGATGTTTCCAAGCTTTCCAACTATCATTACATCAAAGACGATTACAAAAATCTTTTTTACGATCCCGAAAACAATTTTTCCGTTCCGTACAACGTCGGAATGGTCGGTGTGATCTATAACCCCACGCTGATCGGCGAGCCCGAACATTCCTGGTGGTCACTGTGGAGTGAAAAATATCAGGATATGTCGCTGAATTTCAGCAATCCGCGTGACGCGTTCATGACGTCGCAAATGCTGCTGGGGCAAGACCTCAACACCACCGATCCCGCCGATTGGGACGCCGCCGCAGACCTTTTGAAAAAAGGGAAAAAGGTACTGCAATCGTACGTCATGGATGAGATCTACGGCAAAATGGAAACGGGCGAAGCCGCCATTGCCCCCTACTACGCGGGCGATTATCTGACCATGCATGACGTGAACGAGGATCTCGCGTTTTACTATCCGAAAGAGGGTACGAATATTTTTGTGGACGCCGTCTGTATTCCGAAAAACAACGCCAACTATAAAGCCGCCATGCTTTATATCAATTTCCTGTTAGAGCCGGAGATCGCGTTGGCGAACGCGGAATATATCGGGTACGCTTCCCCCAACACCGCGGTCATCGAAAATCCCGATTACTGCTATTACGGAGAATCCATACTGTATCCGGATGAGGATGAAATGCCGCCGGTGCAGTACTACCACGATATGGACGATGAAACCCGTAAATACTACGAAAACCTGTGGATCGATATCAAGCTTTACTGATTTTTAAGGGACCTGAAACCAGCAGGTCCCTGTTTTATACAAAATATTCCAATATATATTGCTTTTTTCAAAAGGTTATGATAGAATATAAAGTAATTAGTATTCGGAGGCCTATCATGGATTTAAAAAAAAGCATCCCACTCTTTTTTGTTACGGTACTGATCGCGGTCGCCCTTTTTTACGGTGCCGCAAATTTGAACGACCGCATCAAAAACAAAACAGACGCATATATTGTCAGCAGCCAGCTGAAACAGAAAAAAGAAGAGGAACTTGCGGCCAAGCAGCAATCGGTTTATACGGAATCATCCTCTTCGACAGAACAAGACCAGGAAACAACCGATTCGGAAGAGGAAAATACCGTTACAGACATCAGCACTTACGGCTTCGATAACGCCCGGAAAGATCACGCCATATGGCTGTGTATTACGGATTTTGATTTTGTAAACGGATTTGTATGGTATAATCCGGAAGAAAATGATGAGGAGTGGAACCGGGCTTTTGATTCTACAAGTTGTTCCTGGGTCAGTTGGACACCGGACTACCGGATTTCCACCAACTATTCCAATTCAGTCCTCTTCAATACGGCCAATTCCACAAATGATACCCTATTACTCGGATCGGCAGGATCCTACAACATCAATAACCGGCAGGTCGATCCGACCAACGGTTATATCGCGTTAAATGTTTTTTATAATTATTCCGTTACCACCAAGCCGAAGAATCTTTGGTTTATTCCGAGCTATATGGTCAATTTGAAAAAAGCGCCGACTCTTACCGAAAAAGGGTATCAATACAAATTGTTGCCCCATCGGCAACCCCCGAAAGCAGAAGATTAAGAAAAAGCCCGATCAGACGATCGGGCTTTTTTATATTCCAAAATGCTTTCTTAACGTTTCGGCGTTGCCGTCAAAAAGGACGGACTGAATATTACACGCGCGCGCCGCGGCAACGTTTTTCGGATTATCGTCCACAAATGTGCAGTTTTGCGCCGACAATCCGTATTGATCCAGCAGGTAGCCGAAAATCGCCGGATCGGGTTTCACCATCCGGATCGGTCCCGAAAAGACAAGACCGTCAAACAACCCAAGCAATTCTTTTAATTCGGGGACTTCCCGATAATGCTCGGCAAAACCTTCGCTGATATTGGAAAGCAGGTAAAGCTTCTTCCCCGCCGCTTTCAAATCCCGCAACAGCCGGGGCATACCGCTGATGATCGGCAGATGCCTGTGCCAGTTTAGGTAGGCGTCACACGCCGCGGCGCGGTAGTTTTCCGGCACACGCGCGGAAATACCGGCAAGGACTTCTTCATCCGAAATAGTCCCTTCATCCAGACGAGCCCAGTACAAACGGTCAAATACGATTTTACTGATCTCACGGGCCGCTTCGTCTTTAATATATTCCGCGGTCATGGCGTATTCGTCGAAATCAACCAACACACGTCCAAGATCAAAAATATAGTTATCGGTCATTGTTTCACATCCCTTATACAACCAGTATATCACATCCGATGAAGGATGTAAACGGGCATTAAAAAATCACGTTCCTCCGAAGAGGAACGTGATTCGTTTTAATTACATCTTCGCCAGATTGGCTTTGAGGTTATTCAGCTGTTCACGGAGTTCTGCCGGCAGGCGGTCACCGAACTTCTTATAATGTTCTTCGATTTCGGCGGCTTCCTTCTCCCAGACGTCCTTATCCACTTTCAGGATGGATTTAAGGGTTTCAAAATCAACGTCCAGATCGGTCAGGTCAATATCTTCCGGCTTCGGAATGTAACCGATCGGGGTTTCATCGGCATCGGCTTTGCCTTCGCAGCGATCCACGATCCAGTTGAGGACACGCATATTGTCGCCGTAACCCGGCCACAGGAAATTGCCGTCGTCATCGGGGCGGAACCAGTTGACGTTAAAGATCTTCGGTGCTTTGTCGCCGAGTTTTTCGCCCATTTCAAGCCAGTGTGCGAAATAGTCGCCCATGTGGTAGCCGCAGAACGGCAGCATTGCCATCGGGTCACGACGGACTACGCCGACAGCACCCGCGGCGGCGGCAGTCGTTTCACTGGCCATTGCGGAGCCGATGAACACACCGTTGACCCAGTCCTTGGACTGGTAAACCAGCGGCGCGCACTTTGCGCGGCGACCGCCGAAGATGATAGCGGAAATCGGAACGCCCTGACCCTTGTCGAATTCTTCCGAAATGCAGGGGCAGTTCTTGGCGGGAGCGGTAAAGCGGGAATTCGGATGCGCACCGGAGGTGCCGACCTTATCCGCTTTGTCATATTTCTTGTAATCCCACGGTTCGCCGCGCCAGTTCAGCGCGTTGGCGGGCGGATTGTTATTCAAGCCCTCCCACCAGACGGTGTTGGTATCCAGATCCAGCGCAACGTTGGTGAAGATGGTGTTCTTCTTGGTGCTTTCCAAAGCGTTGAAATTAGAACGGTCATTGGTTCCCGGTGCGACACCGAAGAAACCGTTTTCAGGGTTGATGGCGTACAGTCTGCCGTCCGGTCCGATCTTCATCCAGGAAATATCGTCACCGACCGTCCAGATCTTATAACCCTTTTCACGCAGATATTTCGGCGGGATCAGCATGGCAAGATTGGTCTTGCCGCAGGCGGACGGGAATGCCGCCGCAACGTATTTGATTTCGCCTTTCGGATTCTGCAAGCCAAGAATGAGCATATGCTCTGCCATCCAGCCCTCTTTCCAGCCCTGGTAAGAAGCGATACGCAGCGCAAAGCATTTTTTGCCCAGCAGTACGTTACCGCCGTAAGCCGAATTGACCGAAATGATCGTGTTATCTTCGGGGAAATGGCAGATGTAGCGGTTTTCCGGATCAACGTCACACTTGGCGTGCAGACCGCGGACCCAGTCTTCACTGTCACCCAGAACTTCCCACACCTTTTCGCCGGTACGGGTCATGATGGCCATGTTCAGCACAACATAGATCGAATCGGTGATCTCCACGCCGATTTTGGCAAGCGGAGAACCGATCGGGCCCATGGAGTACGGAATGATATACATCGTGCGGCCGTTGTAGGTGCCGCGGGCGATATTATACAGTTTTTCATACATTTCTTTCGGATCACACCAGTTGTTTGTGGGACCGGCGTTATCCTTGTCACGAGTGCAGATGAAGGTGCGGCCTTCCACACGCGCCACGTCGTTGGGTTTGGTACGATGCAGATAGCAACCCGGCAGCAGATCTTCATTCAGTTTGTGCATCTCACCGGTGCTGCACGCTTCAGCGCGAAGTTTTTCCAGTTGTTCTTCGCTGCCGTCGATCCACATGATGTCAGACGGTTGAAGCAGTTCTTTCATTTCGTCCAACCATTTTAATACACTTTTGTTGGTTGTCATGATTACATTATCTCCTTTGCTTGTATCAATGAGTTACAATTTTCTCCTTATATATTATAGTATTTTATTCCGTTAAAATCAAGTGTATTTCGGAAAATTCTTATAATTTCATATATTTTATTGGAATTAACGTTTGATATCGAAATTATTTTGTGCTATACTGTTCATATATTTTCAAAAGCGAGGTCATTTTATGAGAACCATTATTTCAGTGATCGGCAAAGATACGGTCGGTATCATTTCCAAAGTCAGTTCTGTCTGTGCCGAATACAGCGTCAACATTGTCGATATTACCCAATCTGTCATGCAGGATTTGTTCGTCATGGTCATGCTGACCGATATTTCAAACATGACCTGCCCATTCAACGAGTTTTCCGAAAAATGCAAAACGCTGGGCGAGGAAATCGGACTGGATATCCGTGTCATGCACGAGGATATCTTTAATTCCATGCACCGCATTTAAGAGGGAACGCCATGCTTAATTTACATGATATTTTTGAAACGATCAATATGATCGAGCAGGAAAATCTGGATATTCGTACCATTACCATGGGCATTAATCTTCTTGACTGTGCAGATCCAGACATTACCAAAGCCTGTGCTAAAGTCGAAGCTAAAATCTGTACTTTAGCCAAAGATTTGGTCAAAGTTGGTAACGAGATTTCTCATACCTACGGAATTCCGGTCGTCAATAAGCGCATCAGTGTTACACCAATCAGCATGTTAGTTGCTTCCTCTGGAGGTAATCCAGTGGAATATGCATTAACTCTGGAAAGATGTGCCCAGAAGCT
>JAZUFP010000173.1:0-2195 GCA_045640765.1 Acutalibacteraceae bacterium | reverse complement strand
TCCTTGGCACACAGAACGACATGGCTACGATCCGACTTTTTGCAGGATGCGCTTCTGCTGGCGGATCTTGCCGATAAGGTTTACGTGATCCAGAATCTGGATTTTCTGACCGGTGAAAAGAAACTTTGCGATCAACTGCTGGCAAAACCGAACGTTGAAGTCATCACCGGAACGGTCGTGGAAGAACTGCTCGGGGAAGATACGCTGACCGGAATCGTCATCCGTCGGGAAAGCGACGGTCAGACGACCCGTTTGAATCTGGACGGTCTGTTTATCGCGATCGGGCTGATTCCGCAGAACGAACCGTTCCAGAATGTTCTGCCGCTGGATCAGCACGGTTACGCCGATGTCAACGAATTCTGCCGCACCGAAACACCCGGTATTTTTGTGGCGGGCGATTGCCGCCGGAAACGGATCCGTCAGGTCACGACCGCTGTGTCGGACGGTGCTGTCGCGGCGCTTGCCGCCTGCGATTATCTGGACGGAAAGGCGTAATCGGGGGGATATTTTATGTTTGATGCGTTACAGGTGAAAAACGACTGCGTTGCCTGGATCCGCCGATTTTTTGAGGAAAACGGAAAAGACTGCAATGCCGTGATCGGTATTTCCGGCGGAAAGGACAGTTCCGTCGCGGCGGCGCTTTGTGTGGAAGCGCTGGGAAAGGACCGTGTGATCGGCGTGCTGATGCCCTGCGGTGTCCAGCATGATATTGACATGGCGCAGTTGTTGGTCGATCATTTGGGCATTCGCCATTATACGGTCAATATAAAGGACGCGGTGGACGGACTTTACGCGGCGTTCCCGTTTGAGGTTTCCACCCAAAGCCGGACGAATCTGCCGCCGCGCATCCGCATGACGACACTTTACGCGGTCGCGCAAAGCCATAACGGCCGGGTGGTAAATACCTGCAATCTTTCGGAAGATTGGGTGGGCTATTCGACCCGGTACGGCGACGCGGCGGGCGATTTCAGTCCGCTTTCCAAATTGACGGTGCAGGAGATCAAAGCCATCGGACGGCTGATCGGTCTGCCGGAAGTGCTGGTGGAAAAGGTGCCGATCGACGGACTTTGCGGTAAAACCGATGAAGAAAATCTCGGTTTCACCTATGCCGTGCTGGACGCGTATATTCGTACCGGAAAGATCGACGACGCGGCAACAAAGGCGCGCATTGACGAATTGCATCGCCGTAACCTCTTCAAATTACAACTGATGCCGGTGTTTGATCCGGGAATATAATGAAAACGGCTGACCGTGCGGTCAGCCGTTTTTTACGTTCTTGTTTCAATATTGCAATCGGTTTTGTAAACCGCGTCTTCCAAAATGATTTCACCGTATCCGTCGGCAATGATTCTGCCCGAAAGCGGATTCTTGACCGAATCGACCGTCCCGGTGATTTCCGCTTTCACGGAGGAATACTCAAACGCCAGATCGCACCCCGTCATGGTGCAATTTTTCAGGGTAAGATTTTTGCAGTAGCAAAGCGGCTGCGTGCCGGAAATCTCACAGTCGATCAGCGTCAGGTTTTTCGAATACCAACCTAAATATTCCCCTTTGATTTTGCAGTTTTTGACCGTGACGTTTTTGGTATGCCAAAACGCGTCCTTGGTGTCCAGTACACTGTCTTTGATCGTCATGTTTTCAATGTACTGAAAGGAATATTTTCCCCGCATTTTCAAACTTTTGATCGCCACGCCACGGCATTCAAATAAAAAGTATTCCGAAACGGCAGTGCAGTTTTTCATCGCAATATGGTGTGACCGCCACCCGAATTCCGGCGAATCGATCTGACAGTCGGCAAGGGCAATGTTTTTACATTCACGCAATGCCTTAATGCCGTTTAATTTACTGCACGTGATCGCGCCGTTTTCGGCATACCAGATCGCCGCGCGGGTAGCGGCATCCATTGTGCAATTTAAAATGGAAAAGTCTTTTGCGTGCCAGAACGGATAACGCAGTGAAAAGGTGCAGTTGTTTACCGTGATCCCCTGTGCTTCTTTCAAGGCGGATTCGCCGTCCGCCGGTCCCGCAAAAACACAGTCGCGAACGACCGTGTTCCGCAAATGATACAATGCGCGCTCCATATCAAATTGTCGGTTGCTGATCTCTTCCATGTCAAACCTCAAACCAATAAATTTAATAATCATTATATAGTACGCGGCCGGGTTTGTCAAACGAAAGCAGGGGGATTTTGTCGG
>JAZUFP010000172.1:0-10975 GCA_045640765.1 Acutalibacteraceae bacterium | reverse complement strand
TCACACATACAAGTGGTTTGTCAATAGGCAAAACACAATATCTTGTGTTTTTTTCTGCATTTTTTCAAAACAGTCACAAGATGAGTTGATTTCTTGCCGATAATAAAACAAAAAACGGAAAGTTCTTCCCAAACCTTCCGTTTTTTACCAAAGGACGGGGACTTGCTCCCGTCGTTTATTATTGTACAGACCCAAAAGTTTGTTCAGACACCGCGCAGTTGTGTGTCCGGCACATACTTTGCCGCGGCGGCACGCATCTGTTCCATTGTTTCTTTGGAAACGGCGTGCAAACGTTCGGCGTCCCCGATCAGATTTCCGCTGTCGGTAAATCCTTGCAGAAAATAACGTGGTGCGCCGGCGATCCATTGACCGATCGTTTCAAAATCCCCGACCGTGTGATATTCCGCCACCACTGTCGTCCGGAATTCATAATCGATCTTTCCCGTTTTCAGCAGACGGACGCTTTCTTCCACGGCGGCGGTATCGTATTTTTCCGATCCTACCGTCAGCGCGTACTTTTCCACGGTGTTTTTAATATCCATCGCAACGTAGTCGATCAGATCTTCATCCATCAACCGCCGCAGACGATCCGGAAAACTGCCGTTGGTGTCCAGCTTGACTGCGTAACCCATTGCCTTGATCTTCCGGATAAAATCCGTCAGGTCGGATTGCAACAGCGGTTCACCGCCCGTTATGGCCACACCGTCCAGCAGACCGATCCGTTTTTCCAGCAGCTGCAATACTTCGGTCTCCGGAATGGCACCGCCTTCATCGATTTGGGTGACCAGCAGTGCGTTATGACAGAACGGGCAGCGGAAATTGCATCCGCCCGTAAATACCGTGCAGGCGACCTTTCCCGGAAAATCCAGCAGCGTCATTTTCTGAAAACCGTGAATTTGCATATCAAAAGCCCCTTTGAATATAGTGAACTTATTTTAACACATTCCGTCCGTTTTGTCACCTGTATATTCAGGAAATTTTCCGGATCCGTTCCAAAGCGCCGGTAGTGACCAGTAAAATGATACCCGCAGTGGTCAGTATCAGTTCGGGCAACATATATATCCCGTTATACGTAACGGAAAACAAAACCGCCGCCGACAGACTGGTCCCGGCATCCCGCCAGACCGTTATCCCCGTGATAAAGTGGCAGGCAAAGCGCAGAAAGCAGACCGTTGCCGTACCCAGCGCGCAGGAAACGGCGGGTTTTTGGATCAGCCGCGTAAAAACGCCCGAAAGACTCAGCACGCCGAAGGCGATCAGATAATCCAAAAACACGATCGCCAGTACCGCGCGCCAACCCGTGGCATAAGACAGATTTTTCAATCCCAGCAGCAGTTGGATCCCACCGTACAGCAAGCCGGTCGGAACGCTCCAGCGCAGACCGTACAGGATGCCGATCAGGCAGATCGGAACCATGGAAAACAGCGTGACCGAACCGCCGAACGCTTTGGGGATCTTGATCTCACTCAAAACGGTGGCAAGGGCGATCAGCACCGCGCAGACACAAAGGCGGTAAACCGGTTTTTTTGTCGTTAGCATAAAATAAGACTCCTTTTCAAGGAATAAAAAAGACCGCAGGAGAAAAACCTGCGGTCTGATTCGGTGAAAAGATATTTCCCTACGGCGGCATTATCCGCATCAGGTCACAGGTCGGGCCATACGCCGTCAGGCGGGGTCCCCTCTCAGCCGGAGTTTCATCCAGCTCCCTTTTTTATTCATAATGTATATCGGCAAGTACCAATACTATTATTTATGTATATGCCGAAAAGTCAAGAATTATTCGGCGGTATTTTCCCCGGCGACCTCCGCCAGTTTTTCGGCGGAAGGTTTACGCTTGCGGAAAACGACCATTTTACCGAGCGCGAACAACGCAATGGCGTTCGGGATGACCATCAGGTTATTGAACATATCGGTCAGTTCCCAGACCAGATCGTTGGAAGCCAGTGTGCCGATAAAGATAAACGCCAGCGCAATGATGAAATAAATGATGTTGGACTTTTTACCGAACAGCCAGTTCATATTGATCTTACCGAACAGCGTCCAGCCGAGAATGGTCGAGAACGCGAAGAACAGCAAGCAGATCGCCACGAATTTGGCACCGATGTTGTTACCCATGACGGTACCGAATGCCGTCTGTGCGAGGTTGGTCTTATCAATGCTTTTCGCGACTTCATCGGTGTAACCGGCGGCAAGAACACCACCTTTGGTATACAGGGTGGAAATGATGACCAGCGCGTTCAGCGTCAGCACAACGAAGGTATCGATAAAGACACCGATCATGGCGACAATACCCTGATCGTGCGGATCCTTAACATTTGCCTGCGCGTGCGCGTGCGGGGTGGAACCCATACCGGCCTCGTTGGAGAACAGACCGCGTTTCGCGCCCTGACTGATCGCGATTTTGATTGCCGCGCCGAAGCCGCCGCCGATGATCGCGTTCGGCTTAAACGCATATTTGAAGATCATACCGAAGGTCGCGGGAATATATTTGATGCGGACAGCCAGAATGACCAGACCGCCGATCAAAAAGACCGCCGCCATGATCGGAACGATTTTTTCGGTAACGGAAGCCAGACGCTGTACACCGCCGATGAAAATGATGGCGCAGACAACGACCAGAACGATGCCCATGACCCAGGACGGGATCCCGAAAGCGGTCTGCATACTGGCGCCGATGGAATTGGACTGTACCATACCGCCCATAAAGCCAAGCGCCAACACCGCGGCGA
Organism: Acutalibacteraceae bacterium; assembly: GCA_045640765.1. Lineage (GTDB taxonomy): Bacteria > Bacillota > Clostridia > Oscillospirales > Acutalibacteraceae > UBA737. The sequence goes on along the minus strand of JAZUFP010000172.1, from coordinate 8,246 downwards.
TGGCGAAGAAATACGCCAGGAACTTGCCGAGGCCGCCCTTGAAAGCGGTCGTGATATAGTAAACGGGGCCGCCGTGGACCGTACCGTCATCATCCACGCGGCGGGTTTTCAGCGCCAGCGTGGCTTCGGCGTAGATCGTTGCCATGCCGAAGAACGCGATGATCCACATCCAGAAAATAGCACCGGGGCCACCGGTCAGGATCGCGCCGCTGGCACCGACGATATTACCGGTACCGACCTGCGCGGCGATCGCCGTGGCAAGGGCCTGGAACGAACTCATGCCGCTTTTTTCCTTCGCGCCGTTCAATTTCAGATCGCCGAACACCTTTTTCATGCCGGCGCCGAAAAAGCGCACCTGAACAAAGCGGGTACGGATCGAATAATACAAACCGACCGCGATCAGTAAGAACACCAGAATGTAGTCCGAAAGATACTGGTTGATCGTACTGACGATTTTCAATAATACTTCTTGCATAACTATTCCCCCAAAAAATATTATCATTGAAAAAGGCCGCGCAATCAAGCACGACCTTCAAAAGCACAACACAAAACCCTTGCGGGAAAAACTTTGTCCTTTTGCCTGAGAGATTGACGCACCTGCACGTTTTGCCCCTTCGGCCCCCGAAACAGATCGGGTTTCTCCAAAGTGCCGTCCATTCACAGTCTGCACACGCAAATTCATAATAAGCGCCGTTATTCTGCGAATTTCAACCGACAATATTCAAATGATAGGGGCATTATATCACAACAGCGGACAAAATGCAAGGTTTTTATCGATTATTTAACAAAATGATCATTCATCATCACGGTACGGAATATATCTGACCTTCCGTTTCCGCTTATGGTTCATTTTGAAGATCACAAAAATCAGCACCACGATCAGCACGACCGCCGCCAGAACAATGTACAAAACGACCTTCCAGACCGATTCGGCGTACTTCTTGATCAGCAGCAGTTTACTGCGCGCAATATCATCTCCGGCGATCAGTTCCACCGTACCGCGGACTTCTTCCCCGTAAATAATATCCGCCGTTCCCATCAGATCTCCTTTATGAACGGGCGCTTCCACGCTTTCGGCTTTCAGATGCGGTTCAACGCGGACGGTCGAATCATCGGCATCACGCGGCAGCAGAACGTCATACCCCGTTTTCAGGTACAGTTCCGCGTGATCGGTATCCAGCGACAGTTCGACCGGCATTTCGGCAACGGGTTCTTTCAGGTCCCCCACCGTCCGGATCTCAAACGAGGAAAAGGCGGTCTGATACAGCGAAATGGTATCGGTAAAATGCTTCCCATTCACATCGGGGCAGCCCATCAGGATACACAGATACCGCATATCGTTTTTTGTCGCCGTACTGACCAGACATCTTCCCGCCTCGTCCGTAAATCCGGTTTTCACACCGGCGGCATACGGATAATAACAGTTGGTATTGGAAAGCATCAGCATATTCGTAGAAGTCAGCGTGCGCTGATCGGAATAATTGGTAGCGGGCATGGTATAGGACGCGCTTTCGCATATCTTTTTGAACCACTTGTTTTTCAAAGAGTATTGCGTCAGCGTGCAGATATCCCGTACCGTGGTATAGGTCTGCGGATCGTGCAGACCGACCGGATTGCCGTAGTGGGTGCCGGTCAGTCCCAGTTCCTGCGCCTTGTCATTCATCATTTTCATGAAATTCTCGACCGTATCGCCGAAATACAGCGCGCCGAGATACGCACAGTCCCCGAACGAGGTCATCAGCACCAGATACATCAGATCTTTCTGGGTCAGCGTTTCCCCTGCCCGCAGGTTGGATACCGCACTGCCCGTACCCGTGATGTACGGTTCGACCGCGTTGGTCATTTTCAGTTTTTTCTTGGGCTGAAAACGCTCGCTTTCCAGCATGACGGTAACGGTCATGATCTTGGTGATCGACGCCGGGTAGACCTTGGCATCAATATTTTTCTGATATAAAATATCGCCGGTATCCATCGAGATCAGCATTCCGGCTTTCGCTGAGGTCTTGACGAGCGACGCCATCACACCGGTCGCGTTTTCCTTTGCCAAAACCGAAAATGGAAGCGAAACGATCAGCAATATCGCAAAAAACAATGAAAAAATCTTTTTCTTCATGTTAATCCCCTTGCAATCAATTTGATAATATCATAACATAATTCTTGACAAATGGAAAGTGTTAAATTAAAATTTTTACAGAAACTTTCATCAGGCAGGAGGTGACCGCTTTGATTTACGTGACAGGTGATATGCACGGTGATACCGAACGGTTGTATGACCGACAGTTCCGAAAGATCAAACCCGGAGACGTATTATTGGTCTGCGGTGATTTCGGATACATCTTCAATCACGACAAGTTGGAAGAGCAGGTCATCAACTTTTTTTCCAAGCAAAAATTTATTACGGCTTTTGTTGACGGCACGCATGACGATCTTTCCTTTATCAATCGCTGCCGCACCACGGTGTGGAAAGGCGGAATGGTCCACCGGGTCAAAGGAAATCTGCTTCATTTGATGCGCGGTCAGATCTTTGAGATCGAGGGAAAACGCATCTTCACGTTCGGCGGCGGCGAAAGCACCGACAAAGATATGCGCATCGAGCAGGGACGCTGGTGGCGTGAGGAAGAACCGACGCCGCTGGAAATGGCGGGCGGCGCAAAGCGGCTGGATGAAGCGGGCTGTGACGTAGACTATATCATCACGCACGAACCGCCCATGCTGGTCAAAAGCGCCATGCTGCTGCGCAAAGGTGACAGTGACCGTGTCAACAAACTGAACGGATATTTTGAAGAGATCGGGCGGTCGTGTGATTTTACCCACTGGTATTTCGGTTCTCTGCACGAAGACCGTGTCATTACCGAACACCACACCTGTGTATTCCGGAAAATCCTGCCGCTGGATCATCCGGCACGCAAAAGACCGGTCACCGAAGAAAAAATCGCCGCGGCGGCAGGGACCGGCAAGGAAGCGTAAATCCCCCTGCCGTGGCTTGACAGACGGGATATATGTGATATAATAGTATGATGAATTACCGCATTGCGGATGAACAGGAGCGTATGATATGCTGAACACCGACCGGCTCTGCATGGGCTGCATGAACGAAACCAACGGGGAACAGAAATGTCCCTACTGCGGTCATCCGATTGACGAGCAAAACCCGCGCAACACGCTGCCGACACGTTTTTGGCTGCATGACCGTTACATGGTCGGACGTGTACTGGAAGCGGACGGCGAAGGGATCACCTACTTAGGGTGGGACAACGCCGATGATATTGCCGTCAGCATCCGGGAATATTTCCCCATGGGTATTGCCCTGCGCAACCCCGACCGGACGGTTTCCATGATGCCCGAAAAGAAATATTCTTTCAACGAAGGTCTGCTGGATTTCCTGACCCTGAACCGTAAGCTGGAAGAACTGACACTGCCCGCCTTGACCAAAGGTTTTGCTTCCTTTGAAGAAAACGGTACGGCGTACGCGATCCGCTCCGCAACGGTGGGAAAAACGCTCGAAGAATTTTTGACCCGCAACGGCGGCAGTCTGAAATGGGAACAGGCGCGTCCGCTGTTTCTGCCGCTCCTTGATACCCTGCTGGAACTTCACGCCGCAGGGATCGTTCACGGCGGGATCTCGCCCGAAAGCATTATTGTCGAACGGGACGGAAAGTTAAAACTGACCCATCTGTCTTTATTGAAGATCCGGGAAAGCGGTTCGGATTTCCAATCCTCCCTGATCCCGGGATACGCCGCACCCGAACAGTATACCGCGCAGACCGATCCGACCGAAACCAGCGACGTATACGCGTTAAGCGCCGTGCTGTTCCGTGTCCTGATCGGCACCGTACCGCCTGCCGCCAACGAGCGTGTCCGTAAAGAAAGTCTGACCGTACCGGCGCATTTCGCCAACGAACTGCCGCGCCAGGTACTGGTTTCGCTGGCGAACGGTCTGCAATTACAGATCGCCAAGCGTACGCAAAACATTGAAATTTTCCGTAACGAACTGGTTTACGGTGAAACGGCGGAAGCCAGACACACCACCCGTTCCTCCGCGGCCAAACATTCCGCCGCACCTGCCGCCAAATCCGCTTCTAAACGGAAGTCCGCGTCGACCCGTACATCCGCATCGACCCGTAACGAACGGACGGCAGCCGAAGAACCACGTTCCAAAAAAGGCGGCAAGCGACGCAAGGGCGTTGTCACGGTTCTGATTTCCGCTGTTATCACTGCCCTGCTGTGTGCCGGACTGTTGTTCTTCGCCAACCAGAAACTGCACTTTATCGGCAAAACGGATGACGATACCGTCACTTCTTCGCAGGAAGATACTTCTTCACAGAAAAAGACCGGGCCCAAATCCACGGTGCCGGATCTGTGCGGTGACGACATCAACATTTATTATGCCGATGTTGACGAAATGCCCGAATGCAAACCGTTCAACATCGTGTTCAAATATGAATCCAACAAAAAAATCCCTGCCGGCATTATTTTCGCGCAATCGGCCAAGGCCGGTGAAAAGCTGGTGAAGGGTTCGGATCTGACACTTACGGTCAGTTTGGGACCGGAAAAAGTCCGCGTGCCGAACATCAAAAATCTCAGCGAACGTGACGCCTGGGAGAAACTGTTGGATGCCGGATTGCAGAATATCGTTGTCATGGACAGAAACGATTACAATAAACCCGGCGATGTCGTTGTTTATCAGACCATTGAACCCGGTTCCATGATTTCCCCGTACGAGGAATTCCGTTTCGACGTCAACAAAGTACGGGATATTGAGGAAGAAGAACGCCAGCGCGAAGAAGAAAAAGCGCAGCGGGAAGCCGCAAAAGAAAATAATTAAGAATATTTTCAAAAAAGACTTGATTTTTCCTGATCCCGGTGTTATACTATCGTTGTAAATATCAGTAGAAAGGTGAGTGGGGCGACCCGCTCACTTTTATTTTGGCAAGAGGTGGATTAAAAAATGGCGAATATTACCGAACGGATCACCGAACTGATCCGCGGCGCGGTCGAAGAACAGGGGGTTTCCCTTTGGGACGTCCGTTTCGTCAAAGAAGGTGCTTCGCACTATCTGCGGATCTTCATTGACAAACCGGAAGGCGTTACCATTGACGACTGTACCAACGTTTCCCACGCGATCGATCCGATCCTGGACGAAGCCGATCCCATTGAAAACGCCTACTACCTGGAAGTATGCTCTCCGGGGATCGAACGGGAACTGACGCGTGACGCGCATTTTCAGGCCGCGTTGGGCAAAAACGTCCGCATCCGACTGTATCACGCAATCGACGGACAAAAAGAATTTGAAGGAATTTTACGTTCTTTTTCCAAAACGTTGGAACTGGAAAAAGACGGGGCCATACGAACTTTTGAACGGAGTACCGTTTCCAAAGCCGTTATGACCGAAGAATAATCAAAAGATCGTTGGAGGTATAAACAAAAAATGGCTAAAACAAGAAAAACCGCAAAAGAGAAAAAGGATAACAAGGCGTTCTTTGCCGCGCTGCGCGCACTGGCGACCGAACGCAACATTCCGGAAGAATTCATTGCCGCGAAGATCGCCGACGCCATCGTCGTGGCGACCCGCCGTGATTACGGCACCAACGATAACGTTTTCTGCGTTATTGATCCCGAAAAGGAAATTTTCAGCGTGACCGTCCGCAAATTTATTGTTGACGAAGTGGAAGATCCGGCCACCCAGATCACACGGGAAGCCGCAACGGAAATCGATCCGAAATGTATTGAAGCGGAATATATCGATATTCAGATCGATCCGAAAAAATTCGGCCGTGTGGTCGCACAGAACTCCAAAAACAATTTCCGTCAGGGCATCCGTGAAGCCGAGCGAGATCAGGCGCTGGCGGAATTCCAGAGCCACAACCGTGAACTGGTCACCGCCGTCGTTCAGCGGATCGATCCCAAGACCGGCAACGCGATCCTGACCATCGGTCATAACGAAGCCACCCTGCCGAAGATCGAACAGGTCCCGGACGAAGAGTTATATGAAGGCGACCATATCAAGGTTTATGTGGTCGACGTCAAGGAAACCGAACGCGGACCGCGCATCATGCTTTCCCGTACCCATCCGGGTCTGGTCAAGCGTTTGTTTGAAAACGAAGTCCCCGAAATTTTCGACGGACTGATCGAAATCAAATCCATTTCCCGTCAGGCGGGCGCCCGCACCAAAATGGCTGTCTGGTCCGCCAATGAGGAAATCGACGCCGTCGGCGCCTGCATCGGCCCGCGCGGCGCGCGTGTCAATAAGATCGTGGAAGAACTCGCCGGTGAAAAAATCGACATTGTCAAGTACAGTGAAGATCCGACCCAGTTTATCAGCGAAGCACTCTCCCCCGCCAAGGTCGTCAGCGTGACCATCGAGGACGCCGACGCCAAAACCTGCCGTGTCAGCGTACCGGAAGCACAGCTTTCGCTGGCGATCGGCAACAAGGGTATGAACGTCCGCCTTGCCGCGAAACTGACCGGCTGGAAAATCGACATTCACCCCGAAAGCGGTTTCTTCGGCGAATAAGCCGAAACCGGAAAGAAAGGCAGGTCTTATCCCATGACTGTAAAAAAGACCCCTATGCGGATGTGTATCGGCTGCAGAGAAATGAAGCCGAAAATCGAACTGATCCGCGCCGTCCGTACACCGGAAGGCGAAATCGTTCTGGATGCGACCGGAAAAAAGAACGGACGCGGCGCTTACCTCTGCCGCTCGGAATCCTGTATTCAAAAAGCCGCCAAGCATAACGCGCTGGCACACGCTTTCGGAATACCCGTTTCCCCCGACCTTTACGAACGCCTGTCAGAGGAGTTGAAGAACATTGACCGATAAGGTCCTGACCCTGTTGGGATTCGCCGCCAAAAGCGGCAACATGATCTACGGCGCAAATGCCGCGATCACGGCACTGAAAACGAACAAAACCCATTTGGTCGTCTGGGCGGATGACGTTTCCCCGAAGACCCGAAAGGAAATCGTTTTCTTCGCCGAAAAAAACAAGATCCAGACACTCGGTCTTTCACAATGCGATATCCAATGCCTTTCAAATGCCGTCGGTAAAAAATGCGGCGTTATTGCACTAACCGACCGGCAATTTGCCGAAGCCGTCATCAAAGCCGCAAAATCAGGAGGAAATGCGAATGAACAATAAATATAAGATCAGTGAACTTGCCAAAGATTTCGGGATGCCTTCCAAAGAGATCTCGGCACTTGTATTGGAACTGACCGGCGCGGATAAAAAATCCGGTGCCGCGTTGAACGAAGAAGAAATTGCTTTGGTTTTTGACGCGTTGACCCGCCGTCACGCCGTCAAATCTTTCGACGAATATTTTGCCGCCGGCGCCAAGACCCGTGCCGACGCCGCCAAAAAACGCCAGGATGAAAAGGATAAAAAACTGGCGGATCAGATGGCGATCCTGGAACAGTTGAAAGCCGCCGCGGCAGCCGAAGCCGCGAAAAACGCGCCGAAAGAAGAGCCCGAAGAAGTAAAAGAAGTGCCCAAAAAGGCACCGGCGAAGAAAGCCGCAAAGAAGGTCGAAGAAACGGCCGAAGAAAAGCCGAAGGCGACCGAAAAACCGGCCGAACCGAAAGCCAAGGCGGAGCCCAAAAAGGAAGAAGCCCCCAAGAAGGCAGAATCCAAGAAAAAGGCCGAGCCCAAAAAAGAACCGACCAAGGAAAAAGAAGTTTATACCGGTCCGCTGGTGGCACCGCCCAAGAAGACCAAGGGCGAGAGCGTTACGCCGAATCGCGGTCCCGCACAGTTAAAGCATATCGATACGAGAACCTCCACGGTCAATATCGACCGCTACAATGAAAAATATGAACGCATCGCGCCCAGCAACGCCATGCGTGACAATTACACCAAAAAGCAGAAGATCAATCAGAAATCCAAGGACTATCGCCGTCCGCAGGGTGCCAAGCGTGAAACCGAAGCCGACAAACTGCGCCGGTTACAGTTGGAACGCATCAAAAAGACCCCGATCACCGTTACGGTCGGTGAGGAGATCACCGTCGGCGAACTGGCGGCTGCCATGAAGAAAACCGCCGCCGAAGTGATCCGCGAGTTAATGAAACTCGGCATGATGGCGACCGTCAACGAAGTGATCGACTACGATACCGCCGAGATCGTCGTGACCGAAATGGGCGCAAAGATCCAGAAAGCAGTCGTCGTGACCATTGAAGAACAGATCATGGACGTTACCGAAGACAACGAAGCGGATTTGCAGGAACGCAGTCCGGTCGTAGTCGTCATGGGTCACGT
>JAZUFP010000171.1:0-7646 GCA_045640765.1 Acutalibacteraceae bacterium | reverse complement strand
TGTTGCTCATGACCTTGCCGGTGAACAGGGAACCGTTTGACAGCCAGCCGGTAAATACGTTGCCCGGTTTCTGCGGTGCGGGCAGACTGTCCAGCGTGCCGCCGGTCGGTACACGGTAGATCAGCGTCTTTCCGTCGACGTGCGCCGTGATCCGTTTGACGTCCGCGAAATGCGCGTACAGCTTCATGTTCTTATACACAAGATCCGCGTTTTCGTCCCACAGCGTGCCACCGGTCTTCTGGGTATACCAGCCCGCGAACGGAAGTCCGCCCTTCGGTGCCGGTTCCGCGATCTGCGGCAGGGTCGCGCTTCGTTCGACCTTGACGGTCTTGTACAGCGAACTGCCGTTATACAACTTGACGGTCTTGTAAACCGGGTAGTTTTTCAGCGTCGCGGTACCCGAAGTGCCGTGGAAGAAGATGTTGTTTCCGCTGAGATCGGCTTTACAGTCATAATGATGGATTATCCGCTTGCCGTTGATGGAAACCTCAAAGACCTTGATTCCCTCAAATCCTTTGTTTTTAAGCACGCGGATAGAGAACTTGATCTTATATTCCTTACCGGCTTCCAGCTTGAATTCCTGAGAAAGATCCGGAGGAGAATCCTGAACGCCCTTGTAATAGTAATGGCACCAGTCATTGGTCTGGAACCACGCTCTTGCGTAGTTGCTTTGCGTCCAGTCGTTGGTAATGGCGACCTGCGGGCCGTCAGCCATATTCTTGGTCGGGATCAGGATGAATTGCAGCACACGACCGCCGGTTTTCGCCGTCTTATTATAAGTATACAGCGTGTTTGTGCGGTTGAGAATGCTGGGTTCCTCGATACCGAGGTCTTTCAGCGTGATCTCATCGTAATCATAGAACTTATAATTTTCAAAGACCGCGGTAATGGTCATGTTCTTCGTGACGTTTCCGGTGAACGGTTTGCCGTTCAGCAGCCACTTGGAGAATACCATACCGTCTTTTTCCGGAACCGGAATGTTCAGCGGTTTGCCGGTCGGTACACGGTAGATCAGTTTATTACCGTCTACGATCGCCGTGACCTTCTTGACATCGGCAAACTGCGCGTACAGCGAAATGTTTTTCAGCACACGGTCGGCATTTTCGTCCCACAGCTTGCCGCCGGTGGAGGCGGTATACCAACCCGCGAACGGCAGTTTGCCCTTCGGTGCCGGTTCTTTGACCTGCGGGATCAATCCGCTGCGTTCGACCTTCAAGGTCTTGTAAAGCGTCTTGCCGTTATACAACTTAACGGTCTTGTATACCGGCATATTCTTCAATTTCGCGACGCCGGTGCTGCCGTGGAAGAAGATGTTGTTTCCGCTGAGATCGGCTTTGCAGTCGATGTATTGAAGCACCGCTTTGCCGTTAATGGAAACTTCAAAGATCTTTTTGCCCTCATAGCCCTTGTTTTTCATAACACGGACAGAGAACTTGATCTTATATTCCTTGCCGGCTTCCAGCGCGAACAAATCGGAAAGATCCGGCGGGGAATCCTGAAGCCCCTTGTAATAGTAATGGCTCCATTCGTTGGTCTGGAACCACGCTCTGGCGTAGTTGCTTTGTGTCCAGTCGTTGGTCAGCGCGACCTGCGGACCGTCGCCCATATCCTTGGTCGGTTCCAGGATGAACTGGAACAGACGACCGCCGGATTTCGCCGTCTTGGTATAGCTGTACAGCGTATTGCTCTGGTTCCAGATGCTGTCCTGTTCAATGCCCAGGTCTTTCAGCGTGATGGTATCGTACGGTTCGTAATCGATATCCTCGAATTTCGCCGTCAGTTTCATGCTGCGTTTGGCGTAGCCGTTGTACTTGGTCGTACCGGCATAATACCCCTTGAACAGTTTTCCGGTAACGGTAACGGGCAGTTCGGGCATGAAGTAAATGCCGTCAAACACCTTGTACTGATAGGTCTTGCCCAGAACGTCGACCGTTAAGGTATACGGTTCGTCGTTCGGTACCGGGTTTTTATTCAGCATGATCTTACGGATGGCGTCAATGGTGGCCTGGCTGACACCGATCTTTTCTTTCAGGAAGTTTTCGATCGCCTTGGACACTTTCTTGCTGCCGTGACCGTACTGCGCGATCATCTGCTTGTTCATGGCATCGAAAGAGTCGCCCATGTAATCATCCGCCGTACGGAGTCCGACTTCACTGAACGAGGTCAGCTCGTAGTCTTCACGCAGTTCTTCAAGCGGAACACCCAGCAGACCGTTCAACAGATAACCGAACGTACCGGTACGGTCGGCACCGGCGGAGCAGTGGAAGTAGAACGGGTAGTTCTCCTTTTTCGCCATGGCGTCAAAGGTGGCCTTGTATTGCGCGACCTGATTTCCGTTGATGTTCAGAATGTTGGACAGGACGACCGCTTCAATGTAGTTGACGTTTTTGTTGTTCGGATCCCACGCGGTATAGGTATGATTCATACCGCCGCGCAGTTCGATTTCGGAATTGATGCCGAGATAATTGAACACGCCGCGGGCAGTATTGTCAATGTGCGAATGGAATTCATCCAACGACGCGCCGCGGTAGACCATACCGTATCTGACCTTGTAGCCGTCGTTCGTCATCCGGCCGCCTTCGTCACGCATATTGGTGACCGCGCCCGCTGTAATGTAGCGGACCGGCGTATTGACCGTTTTGAACTTGTCAACGGCACTGCATTTGCCGGTATCGTTGCCTCTGACAAACCAATAATAGGTCTTACCGGGCATGAAGTAACCGACCTTATTGATCAGCGACTTTTTCGAGGAAGTAATGATATAGGCGTTCTTAAAGTCCTTATTATCCGCGAAATAGATGGTATATTTACCGTTTTTGCCGCTGTCGGTCCACTTAAAGGTAGTATTCTGATGATCCTGGAAATCCGTCGGTGTCAGGCGGCTGAAATCACGGACAAACTTGGTCTGCTTGGCAGCGCCTTCGGTCGACAGATAATCGTGGATCTTATCGGTGTTCAGATAGATCTTCGTTCCCTTATAAGCGTTCAGTTTGATCGCCGTGCTTGCCGTCGGTACTTTTGCGTTATAGATCGCGTTGACGGTCATGTTGCCGGTCAGTTTCGTGGTACTGTGCGCTTCCCAGACACCGGTCGCGTTGGCGATCTTCGGCACCGCGGGTTCTTTGCCCTTGACCGTCGGATTGCTCAGTACGAACGGAACCTTTTTCACCAGTTTGCCGTAAGCGTAATAACTGACGTAATACTGCTTTTCTTTATACTGCGCGACAAAGGTCGTGTCAGCGCCGATGGTATCGTTTTCAAAGTCGAAGATCTTGCCGGTAGCTTTGTTCTTCCAGCCGACAAAAACATACTTGTACTTGCCGTCGGAATACTTCGGCGTTTCGGGCGGATCAAACTGGCAGTTTTTACCGACCGTCAGCACCGTTTTGGCCTTTCCGTTCGCGGGATCGAACGTTGCCTTGACGGTCCGTTTGGTAAAGCGCGCGTACAGTTTGATGTTATCGGTCAGTTTGGTATTCTTGATATCAAACTTTTTGCCGCCGGTTTCAGCGGTATACCAACCGACAAAATACTGTCCTTCCTTGGTCGGATCAGCCGGCTTTTTGATCGTAAAGCCCTTTTGCGAGAACTGGTCTTTATAAAGTTTTCCGTCCACATAGAATTTTGCGGATAACTTATGATAACCGTAAATCTGGAAGTTCTGGAACGCTTCGATATAGAAGTAATCCCAGATCTGCGGACGCTCATTTGCCGGTGCATAGAAGCCGCTGACGAGTTCGCCGTCGATCATCAAATACACATAGTCGTCGCCCTTATGGACGCCGGTCGTCACACGTTTTCTTCCCTGTTCAAAAGCGTACCAGCTGTTGCTTTCAAAGTTATAACTCTTGGTGCCTTCCGGACAGGTCGAAAGCTCCCAGCCGAACATGACGCTCTTGTGGTTGCCCGCGGCGATGTAGGAACGGCAGAAGCCGCAGTTGCCGCCGATGTCAACGACCATAAAGGAGCCGTCCAGCGTATCCTCAACATTGCTGCCGGTTTTCAGAACGAATTTGGCAACGGTCGATTTGGTTTTGGAAGTGGATTTGTACGGATACATAATGCCCAGTTCGTTGCCGTTCTTGGTATCCTTGACGACACCGCCGGGAACGATGCCGGAAATGTTGACCACGTCAACGTCGTCAACGTACTGATCGGGTTTTCCGAGCCCGGAGAAACGCTGCTGCGATACGCCGTCGTCAACAAAGCTCACCGTGTTGTTCGGGGTCGTGATCTCGCCGCCGTCATGGGCGATATAGCCGCCCTTGGTCTGATAATACTTGGTATAACCGTCCGCCAAAGTGACGCCGTCGATTTTCAGAAAAACATAATCTTTTCCGACATGCGATCCTTCAACGACGCGCAGTCGGCCGAATTCCACCTGGTGTGTGCCGCTGGTGATCGGGTCAAGTTCTTTGAAAAGATCGAGCCCATCGCTCCAGAACGGGCAGAAATAGATACGGGAGTCACGGAACCAGACCATGCACGCCGCGTTCCAATAGGTATCCAGCGCGACCTTAAAGTCGGTGTTCGCGTCGATCTTCGGTTTCCAGCCGAATTTTACAATTACGGAATGGGTCTTGGAAGTCGATTTGTAGGTGTATTTGCCGCTGGAGATCGCGGTTTTATAATCGGTACCGTTAAGGCCCAAAGATGCCAGCGTGACGGTATCGTAATCGTCGGTATATACGTCCGGAATGATTTTTCCGAAACCGGAGAAAAGCTGCTTCGATACGCCGTCGTTGACAAAGCACACCGTGTTGTTGGGCGCGGTTTTTTCCTGCGTGTCATTGGCGATATAGCCGCCCTTGGTCTGATAATAATTAGTATAACCGTCCGCCAGGGTCTTGCCGTCGATTTTCAGGAAAACATAATCTTTTCCGACGTGCGATCCTTCAACAACGCGCAGTCGACCGAATTCCACCTGATGGGTGCCGCTGGTGATCGGGTCAAGTTCTTTGAAAAGATCAAACCCATCGCCCCAGAACGGGCAGAAATAGATATGGGAGTCGCGGAACCAGACCATGCACGCCGCGTTCCAATAGGTATCCAGCGCGACCTTAAAGTCGGTGTTCGCGTCGATCTTCGGTTTCCAGCCGAATTTTACGATTTCGGAATGGGTCTTGGATTTGGCGTTAAAAGTATATTTGCCGCTGGAAAGCGAAGTTTTATAATCCGTACCGAACAAATCCAGCGATGCCAGCGTGACGGTATCGTAATCGTCGGTATATACGTCCGGAATGATCTTTCCGAAGCCGGAGAAAAGCTGCTTTGATACGCCGTCGCCGACAAAGCACACCGTATTGTTGGGTTCCGCCGTTTCTTTCGCGTCATTGGCGATATAGCCGCCCTCGGTCTGATAATAATCGGTATATCCGCCGGCCTTGGTCTCGCCGTCGATTTTTAAGAATACATAATCTTTTCCGTAATTCGGTCCGGCGGTCACGCGCAAACGACCGAATTCAAGTTGATGGGTGCCTTCGGTGATCGGATCAAGCTCCTGGAACAGATCCTCGTATCCGCCGGTCCAACCGGGGCAGAAATAGATATGCGAACCGCGGAACCAGACCATGCACGTCGCGTTCCAATAGGTATCCAGCGCCAATTTCCAGTCGCCGCCCTCGTCATCGCTGACGTTTGCTTTCCAACCGAGTTTGATGATCTCAGAATGGGTCTCGGATTTGGCGTTAAAAGTATATCTGCCGCTTTCGAGAACGGTCTTGTAATCCGTACCGTACTGATCCAGATCCGCCAGCGTGACGGTATCATAATCGTCGGTATACGCTTCCGGCAGGGCGGTAATATCATCACCGAACTTGATATTGGCGATTTTCGTACCGTCCGGGATCGTGGTCATGACACGGAATTTTGCCGCGGCATAATTGATCTCCTCCGGATCTTCCCCTTCGACAGGTTCTTGCGGCGGAATGGTCATCAGACGGACCGAATAATGGAACCAGCCGTCACTGCCCGGCGTTGTTTCCATTTCAAGACCTTCGCTGCCGTCCTTCAACTGGAACGCAAGCGAGGTATATTCCTGTTCCTCATCCGTCAGACGGAATTTGATCACGTCTTCCGCGATGTCCCTGTTCAGGTCAAAATCAAGCGTCTTGCCGGCGGTAAGATAGTTATCCAATTTGCCCGGCAAATCATAATACTGACCTCTTATAAGGTCACGCTCATTATCCGTTATGACCGCGAAAACCGATTGCAGCGGCGCAATAATGGCGCTTGCAAACAACGCGACCACGGCGATCATGGCGATGATCTTATTTCCTTTTTTGAATTCTCGAATATTCATTGTGATCTCCCTTTTATTAAAAAGATAGATTATATATAAAACCCGGAACGGGATCTGTATAGGTACAAATTCCGCAGATGACGGGAATTGAATCCATAACGGTAACCACGGCGCGTATCAACTCCGTTTTCCGACCGCGCGGTTATGTGCTCAATTCCGGCCACCTTCCCGTTTGGGGCAGTTTCCTGCCCCAAACGGGATTGTCATTCACTTATCGGTTATGATCCGCCCGATAAATCAATTCCATCTGTTGGCCAAAGCCGTCAGTGCCGAATAATCGGAAGTGTTATTGTGGAAGAAGCTGTAAATCGTCTTGGCGATCGGTTTTGCTTCGTACGGATTGTCAAGATCGTCACCCGAGTAGAAGATACCGTAGTTGGTTTCCTGCGAGCTCCAGCCGTTATCTTCCGAAACGTTGGCAAGCTTGTAAATGAACGCAACGTCAACGAAGGTGACCTGTGTATCAAGCGCAGTTAACGCGGCCTTCATATTCGCGGCAACGTAATTCTTGTTGCGGGTGCCGTTATCGGAAATGCCGGTTTCGGTCAGCCATACGCAGCTGCCGCCGTCACCGTGCGCCTTGACGATGTTGTAAAACTCGTTCAACAGGCCGACGTAATCGGATTCGTCGATGAGGATCGATCTGTTCTGGAAATCCGGATAGACGTGAACGGCAAGAATGGTGAAATAGTTGTTGATTCGCTTATCGGCAAGAGTCTGACCGGTCGGGTAGCTGCCCGATTCAATGCACTTGTAAAACTCATCAACAAAGTTCTTTTCAACCTGCTTGACGTCGGCATAGCTGATCGCCGGGGTGGTGACCTGAATCGCCGGATTGACCGACTTGACGGCCGTGGAAATATACCAGCAAACGTCCGCCATGATACCGGCCTTTTCTTTGACCGTGAACTTATAGGGGGCCTGTTCTTCTGCCGTGGAATCCCACTTGACACCGCGTTTTTCCATACGGGAGGAGGTCAGGTTCGGCTCGTTATAAGGTTCAATGTACTTGATTTCCGGGAAACGGACAGCAAGCATACGGAAAGCTTCTGCATTGATGTTCAGCCAGGTAATATACATATCGCGTTCGGTTACCGGGTCCGGAATCGTAATGTTGTGGCCGATGAATTCGCCGTCAACATAAACGTATTCGCTCGGGACGACAAACGCATCCGAAACATAAAGGATCTCGGTAATGCCACGCTGGGTCAGTTCGTCGATCTGTTCACGCAAGATAGCAACCTGTTCTTCGTTCCAGGACAGTTTTTTGCCGCTGCAGTGGAACAGACGGTTGATACTGAAGCCCAAACGGTAGTGGGTTGCACCCATGGTAGCCGTAGCATCG
>JAZUFP010000170.1:0-3283 GCA_045640765.1 Acutalibacteraceae bacterium | reverse complement strand
GCGAACGGGACCGTTTCCGACCAGCGCCAGCGTCCCGCCGCCGAACGCGCGGCCTTCGTCGTTAAAGGTATCCATGCCGTGCGACCAGGTGTCGTGCATGGAATCGTCGCAGACGACCGCGCGGCAAAGATCGCCTTTCGCGAATTCGCGGTTTTCGTTTTTCAGCACGTAAGATTTTACCGTGCCGGTTTGGGCATCGAAAAGAATGCGGACCAGACTGTTTTCAAGCGAATGATCCGTCGCGGAAAGATCGCTTTCGCAGGGCGCGGCGACCGCTTCTTCGACCTTTCGGTAGATGTAATATACCCGGTAACCCATCGGGGGAAGTTCGACTTCAAACAGGCATTTCTGATAATGCGGTCCGTCGGTATAGGTCGCGCGGATCAGCTGGAACGGTACGTCGTTGCCCTCGTGATCCACCACACGGCTGACGAACTGCGTACCGAACTGCGCCGTTGTTTTGACCGCAAACGGATGCGGATTGAAGACCACCATCGGTGAGCCCTCCCCCTCGCGGTACCACAAACGGTCGCGCATTTCCGAAATGTCGGCATCCAGGAAATCGGTCGTTTTAATGCGTCCGGCGATTTTTTGCAGCGCGAACTCGGAAAGTTCAAACGCCGTCTGGCGCGCGTAACCGAACGCGTTATAAGCATCCTGATACGCGTCCTTGACACAACATCCCGCAAGAACGTCGTGGAACTGATTGAACATAACACGCTGCCACGCGTTTTCAAACGCGGCGGTATGGCAATCGCCGCCGACCGTCAGTCCTGCCAGCGCATCGAAGATCTCCGCGCGTACCAGTTCGTTTTCGGCACGGCGGTTCTGTTCCTTGATACGGCTGTTGGCGCTGTAACAGCCCGGCGCGTGATGTTTCAAGTCGCCCGAAACAGCGGGCATTTCCTCGGTGGCGATATCGGCAAAATACTCGGCCGGAACGGCGTAAACAAAATCGTCCCGTTTCAGCAGTTCTTCCGCCTGACGGATATGTTCTTTGGACGGGCCGCCGCCGTGATTGCCGATACCGTAAAACAGCATTTGCTTCTGCGGCTTTTCCGTGTAAAGCGCGACCCGTTTTTCGGACAGGTCACCGCAGTATTCGTCTAAAATGCGGAAAGCGACGATCTCGGTGCCGTCGTTGCCGACCCATTTATGCAGGTTTTCCGCCGGCAGCGCGGGATTTTCCGTTTCCCGGGTGGGGCGCATATATACGTATTGATCGATACCCGACTTTTTGAACAGCTGCGGCAGTGCGGCGCTGTGACCGAACGAGTCGACGTTATAACCCGTATTGACCGGGGCACCGAAATGCGTTTTAAAAAATTTCTGCGAATACAGAAAATGTCTGCAAAACGATTCGCCTGACGGAATATTGCAATCCGGCTGGACCCACATTCCGCCGGTGATCCCCCAGCGGCCCTCTTTGACGCGCGTGCGGATCTCCTCGAACATTTCCGGATCGATCTGCCTTATCCAGTCGTAATAGCCGGCGCAGGCGCTTGTGAATTTATAATTTGCATTTTCATTCATTCGGTCCAGCGCCGAACGGTACGTGGAACGGATCAGCGACAGTCCTTCGGAGACCTTCCACTGCCAGACGGGATCCAAATGCGCGTTTCCGATCAAATAATACTTCTTCGACATATAATACTCCTGTATAAATCTTTTCGCCATAAAAACCTAATATAATTATAAACAGTTGACAGTCAATTTTCAACGGTTTTTTATATCAATAATTATACAAAAAAATAACAAATTTTATATCCCGCGGAATATCCCGTTTTGTACCGGCGTTTTCCCCTTGTTTGCGTCGTCCCGCCGTATGATTCAAAAAAACAGACAGCCGCCAATGACACGGACGGATAAGGATGTTTTTTGAATTTCAAATATGCTGGATATTGACAAATCAGAATTTGTTTGAATCTATTGCTATTTTAATCGATATGATGTATAATCAATTCACTGGGAATGAAGTTCTCCCGTGGGAAACCTAAACCGCTTATTTAAGCTGATGACTTCTGCTATTTCACGCAGAAGCTATCAGCTTTTTGCGTTATTAGGAGGCTTTTATGCTCACTTCATTGTCCCTTATCTTTCTTGTCGGTCTTTCAATGGCATTCATCTGCCTCAAAATCAAGTTGCCGCGTATCATCGGGATGCTTGTAACCGGAATTGTGCTTGGTCCGTTTGTGCTTGATTTACTTGATCCGCAAATACTCGGCATTTCGTCAGAACTGCGGCAAATGGCACTGATCATCATTTTGATAAAAGCCGGACTGTCACTAAATATTTCCGATTTGAAGAAAGTCGGTAGACCTGCCGTGCTGATGTCCTTTTTGCCTGCATTATTTGAAATCGGTGCATTTGTCTTGCTTGCTCCGACGCTATTGCACATCACATTATTGGAATCCGCTATTATGGGAGCCGTACTCGGTGCCGTTTCTCCTGCTGTTGTCGTGCCGAGAATGGTGCAGTTGATGGAGAACAACTATGGAACTGACAAACAAATCCCGCAACTCATACTTGCCGGCGCTTCTCTTGACGATGTGTTTGTCATTGTCTTGTTTTCTACATTCATCAGTATGGCACAGGGCGATTCGGCAAAGGTTATGGACTTTGTCAATATCCCGGTTTCGATAGTTTTAGGCATCCTGCTCGGTGCAGTGTGCGGCTTTGTGATCGCTTTTCTTTTTGAACTTGCACACAAAAGAGAAAAATCCATTCGCCAAAGCATTAAGACGATTATTCTGCTCGGCGTTGCGTTCTTGATGATGTCAATTGAAACATGGCTTGAAGAAACGGTTTCGATTTCGGGTTTGCTCGCCGTAATGAGTATGGCTTGCGTAATACAACTACGCTGTCGTAAAGAAGTATCGGATGATTTGTCCGCCAAATACGGTCGGCTTTGGATTGCCGCAGAAGTGATTTTGTTCGTGCTTGTCGGTGCGGCGGTGGATATCCGCTATACCCTGCAAGCAGGAGGAATGGCGGTGCTGATGATTTTCATTGCACTCGTTTTTCGTTCAATCGGCGTTCTGGTCTGTCTTGTCGGCGCAAAACTCAACCGCAAAGAAAAACTATATTGCGTCATTGCCTATCTGCCGAAGGCAACCGTTCAGGCGGCAATCGGATCGGTACCGCTTTCACTCGGTCTTTCCTGCGGAAACATCGTACTTTCAGTGGCAGTGCTGTCGATTCTCATTACCGCTCCGCTCGGAGCAATACTAATGGATTTAAGTTATAAAAAGTTATTGAAATTATCTTGATAAATCCCGGTTTG
>JAZUFP010000169.1:0-8312 GCA_045640765.1 Acutalibacteraceae bacterium | reverse complement strand
CGCCGCCGGACTGCCGTCATCCAGTTTCGTCACATCGGCATCGGCGGTACGCACACGGTACGGGTTCAGCCACGCGTGGAACCGAAGCCCCGCGCGGTGGGTTTCGGTCACCATGTATTCGAGAAGGTCAAAATCATACTTTCCGGCGCTGTTCCGAAGCGGAAAAATTTCCGACGGATAAACGGCATCGCAGAACGGACGAACGTGTACGAACAGATCGGTCATCCCGAATTCACGGCAATTTTTGAGAACGGTCTGATAATTTTTCTTAAAATCCAACCGCAGCATTTCGTCCAGTTCCACGTAAGAGATCCACACTCCGACACAGGTTTCCGACGGAGAACGGGTTTCCCCGGGCGGCACCGCGGACGAATTTTTCTTCGGCACGGCACATCCGCCGAGCAGCAGTACGCACAGCAAAAGCGCGATCAGTCCTTTACGCATGGAAAACCAACCTCCGACAAATGACGGTACCCGAACCGGATCCCGGAAAAATACGCGGGCGCTTCGCCTCGGACCGAAACCGATACCGACGGCTGCCGATAAACACCGGGACGGAAATACCAGGTCTTCGTCCGCCCCGCCGCTATTTCAGCGTCGCAAAAGCGGGCATCCGCCCGGAAATCGGCACCGCAATGCACAAAAAAGGTGTTCAAAGCGCCGCCCGTGACATACAGCGCGTCAACCGATTTATTAACATCCGGTCGGTCGAAATATAACGGTCCGGATGCAAAAGAATATGCGACCGGCGTTTCTTTTATGATGAAAACGCCGTCATCCCAGACAAACGCGCGGTCGGTATTGCCCGCAAGGACCGCGGTACAGCACATATCGTTATTGCCGGACGGAACGTAGGTGATCTGCCATTTTTCATTCAGTACCGCCAGCGAGACTACCCGGATGTCGGGCGGAAACAGCCATTCATACCAGGCGTATCCGTCAAAATAAAACGCGCGGCAGTCGGCGCACAGCAGATATTCATTGCCGCGTCCGGCGGCGCAGACCAAAACGGCTTCAGGCAAAAATTCCGCAAGATCGGCGGTGATCTCGCGCGCGGCGGAATATGCCGGTGTTCCGGCAGGTGCCGCGGTCGTCATGACGTATACCGAACCGTTTTGCCGCGCCCACATCAGGCGATCCCCCACCGCGCAAAGGGTTTCTGGGCACGTACAGCCGACCTGCCCGTTCAGCTGGCGGACACGCAATGTGTCACCGATCACGTAAGTACCGTCGGTGATGAGGTTCTGATTGATACTTTTCCGCCTGCCGCCCGAAGTGTCCAGACGGTAGATCTGATCCCCCTTGAACGCCAGAAGCGTACCGTCAAACGGAACCAGCGCCGTGATCCCTTTCGCATCATCCCCGACACAGACCCGACTGTCTTCCGGAAAATAAAACGGGCGGGAACGGCGGGCGTAACAAACCGTACCCGGTCGGTTTTCGGAACCGCCGACAAAAATATGTTCCGAAAAAGCGGCGGCGCAGACCGAACCGAAAACGGACGCCTTTCCGTCCGCAACGGTATGGCTGGCCTCGATCATGATGTTGTTGCCGTCATATCCGCTCATCTTCGAGATGGGATAATCGGTCGTTCCGTTCAGAAAACGCAGTGTCCCGGTCGTGCGGTCACATCTTAACGTGATCTGTACCCCCGAATGCGACGCTTTTACGCTGGTATGCCCCGCGGTGATCGTCCATTCACTGTATACAGTCGGCGTTTCATAGACCCGGCACAGAATATCGGTATTGTCCAGCCGCGCGATCGGCAGTTGAAACGTAGTGGATAAACCGTCCGAACTGAAAAACGCGCGGAATTTTCCGCTGATCAGGTTGAGCGATTCAGGCATTTCCGGTTCTTCCTCGTAAGCGGTCTGTGCGTGACGGGCGGCGTCGTAGCGGTTGCCCCTGCCGTTGATATAGATGGTCGGCACGTAAAAACACTCTTCCTGCACGGTCAACCATTCGGTGTAATCTTCCGCCGCCTCATAAACCGAATACATATCCTCTTCCCCCGCGCAGCACGCGCGGACGAAGACATAGACGCCGCTGCCGCAAGTGGGCGCGGCCTGAAAGAAGACCACCGATTCCGGCATATAAAAAACATCCGCCGACGTCCGGTAATAATTGATCTCCCCGCAGGTGCGCAGTTCGCCGGCGTCATTGATCAGAAACGCGCGGATGACCGCCGAGCCGAACACGCTCTGGACCATGTCATGCGCCAACCGCCATTGGTCATCGTCCGTCATGACCGTAATATCGGTAAAGGTCAGATTCTGTGTGACCATGTTGCCTGCGCCCGGCGGCGGAATAAACTGGTCAGTATCATAAAATCCCGGTCTTGTTTTCAGCTGACCGTCTTTATACATCATGTTCCGGCAATGTTTCATGCCGTTATTTCCAGTCAGATCAAGACCCTTCGCCAAAAAGTCCGCCGTGTATTCCTTTCCGGCGTTCGGCGTCAGGTTCGGAAATCTCATATCCGCACCCCGCCGCTGTCACGCGGAAGCACATCCGCGATTTTTCCGGTATTTGCTTTGGCACCGGCACGCTTGGCGTTATAAAGCGTCGCGTAAAAACGGTTGGCGGCACCGTCACCGCATTGAAGCGCCATCAGCATAGCCAGTCCGTACAACATGGCCTCGTTCTGGCACGGGGTCAGAACGATCGGATCGCTGACCGTTTCGGGCTGCGGCAGGCGCAGGTCCAGGCAAAGTTCGCACACCATATCGCGAACGTGCCGCAGCAGACCCGCCTGCTCCGCCGCGGTATCGGTCAGACCCAGCATTGCCGCCGCGCGCAGATAAAGATCGTATCCGCACTGCTTCATGACGATCCCTCCTCTTCTTCCGGCGGTTCTTCTTCCAGCAGACCGTCCACGTCAAAGACCAGACCTTTCGGCAGGCGTTTAAGATACTGCCGGCGGTCGATCATGCCCTTGTCGAACAGATCGTTGAGTACCCGCACGCTTTCCTGTGTGCCGTATACCGTATCGTTGCCGACGTCCACACGCGCCGAGATCAGCAGATCACGGTACCGCGGCGCCGAAAAGGGCAGATACCAGATTCCGCTTTCATCCTCGATGCGGATCTTCCGCGTGCCGTACTGGGTGATCCAGAAATCTGCCCAGATCCGGGACAGCCGCTCGACGGCATCGTAGAAACGGCTGCGCATCAACTGCATCGGCAGTGTGGCGGTGTTTCGCAGGGTGATGATCGCCGTAGCGTTTTCCGCCTTGTCGTCCCCGCGCACGGCGGCGTTGGCACCCGACTGCGTCAGCGTGTTTTCGATCAGCGTATTGACGCTTTGATCCAGACCGATGCTGAAATCGGGCGGAGAAACGTACCGCACCGCGCCGGCGACATCCTCGTTACTGCCGTAAATGCGAATGATCTGACCGGGATCATTGGTAATGTTCTCGGTCACGGTATCGCCGTTGACGACCATCATGGGCATTCCCATGGTCATGGTCGCCCAGACTTTGGCGGTGATCATGCGGTTGATGGCGATCTGATTCGGGACAAGATAGGTCACTTCGCTGTCGCCGTAGACCGATCCCGCGCGGTTTTCCCAGTTGAAAACCGTCAGCGGATACATTCGCAGGCGGGTATCGAACGCGGGACGCACGACCGCGCGTTCGGTCACTTTGATACAGCGTACCGTGCAGGTACCGTTCTTTTCGTACTCTTTATAAAGACGCGTCAGGACCAGGATCTTTCCGTCTTCATCCCCCGCCAGTTCGCGCAGGATATGCGGTGTCGCGCCGTAACGCAGCGCCTCCCTGCGGACGGTATCGGCATTCTGCCGTGACGCGATGATGATATAGGGCTGATCCTCCACGCTGTCGCCGTACGGATCGCCGAAATAGACGTTTTCGATGCGCAGAACTTCGCAGGCGATATCCCCGACGATGGGCGTACTGCGGGCGTCGTCCGCGTACAGACCGGTTCGCAGGGTGTCGTCCCAATAGGAATACAGCACCCCCGTGCCGCTGACGTACGCGTTTTTCAGCATCCGTCCGCAAAGGTCGCTCAGCGCGACCCGTTCGGCGGTCACGTTGCGGTAATCGCTCAACGCCGACATGATCAGGTTGACTTCGTCTTCCGTTCGGTCGGCACCGAACTGTTCGGTGCCGGATGCCAGCGCGTGTTTGCGGCGCTGTGTGCTGCGGCGGTCCGTCCGGGGTTCCTGAATGCCGTCGGCGCTGAAACGGACGGCGATCGGCGAGCTGAGGATCTGCGCTATTTTGAATTCCCCGATCCGTCGGATCACGTTGTGCCGTACCAGCGGCCGGTCATTGCCGCATTTCGCGCCGTACCACTGATCGCCGTTATAAAAGCGTTCGTTGATCGCGCTTTGCTCGTACAGACCGCGGTCGCCCAGCGCCGATTTCACACGGACACCGTCGTGATACTCCCGAAAAATTTCGGTCGGTTCAAATTTCATACCGTTTTCTCCTTCCTATCGTATCGCAGGGGAACGGAGCCCGTTCCCCCACGGAAATTACCGACGCGAAGATTATGCAACGGTAACCTTGGCGACGGTGGACGCGGTCGCGGCGATGCCGTCCACGATCACCTTGACGAAGTAATAGTACGTACCGGCGGTCAGATCGGTCGGGATGGTCATGGATGCCGAAGTTGCATCGGCGATCTTGACCGCACCGTTCCCCGAAGCGTCTTCGGCTTCGTACCACTGGTAGGTCAGTGTCGCACTGCCGGCGGACGCTGTCACCGACAAACTGCCGCTGATCGATCCGGCGGTCACCGACTTATCGGACGGCTGCGCGCTGACGGTAATGGCGGGAGAGACCCATGCCCAGACGGTATCCAGCCCGGACTTCTGAACAAAAACGTCATAATAAATCCGGTAATCGAATTTATACGCGTCGGCGTCAATGTTCTGTTCCGGCGTGAAAATACGCATCTGTTCGGTCTTCTTGACCAGATGGGCGCCCTTTTTCGGGCAGACCAGCATATAGATCTCACGCGCGTTGGCGCCGGAGGTGAAGCCGCCGGCGGTGGTGTTGTTGAAGGTGTAACTGGTCTTCATGCGTTCCGAAACGACCGGAATGATCGCCACGCCGTTGAGCGAGCGCACGGTCAGATCGACCGCGCCCTGCTTGAACTGGGCAATATCGACCGTTTTGGTGAACTCGTCGGTCTTTTGCAGGGCGGCATATACCGCGTTATCCACGAAAGCGACCAGTTCTTCGTCATGACCGACGATTTCCTGAACCGCCTGAATCAGATCACACAGCGCTTCAAACGGTTTGTCAATATCGCCGTTGATCAGATTGGAACGGTTGGCGGCGACACCTGCCAGTTTGGAAAGCACGTAGGCGTCACATTCCGGCACGACCTTGGTGCGGACGTATTCGCCCAGAATTTTACCGGCAAGATTGGCAATGCCGGTTTCGTCCATATCCTCACGGTCGATCTGCAAACTGCGGGCACGGTCCATGGACATGGTGTAGGACGTATTGCTGACCGAAATACTGCCGCGGGAAAATCCCGTGTCACGGTCATAGTCGGCAAGGCCCTGAAAATCCACTTCGGGGATGATCACGGTCTTGGCACCGACGAATTTAGTGGCAAGCGCGTTATCGGCAAAGAAACCGGTAACACTTTTCTGTGCAAACAGTTGATCGAGTTCTTCCGAATATCTGCTTGCGGTCTCCAAAGAATTGATGGGCATTCGAATATTTCCTCCTTACAATGGGCGGGCGGAGCGTTATCTGCCCCAGATCCCGCGCAGGAACTCCGCCTGGACCGGATCGACCCCGACGGCGTACCTTTTCTGTGACCCGACAGCCGATTCATCCGCGTGGCGGCGATCGGCTTCGGCATTTCTGCGCTGACGGTTCTGCTGTAACCGATAGCGCAGGTATTCATCCAGCAGGCGGGTACCCTTTTGCGCCGCTGCCGCGCGAACGGCCTCCGGCACTGCCTGCGGTGTAGTGAATTCCGGGAAATTTTCACGTAATTCGTCAAAAGAATCTTCCCGCGGATCGGCGGCTTCTTCCAGTTCCATGACGTGCTGTGCCAGTTCCTCGTTGCCGCCGCACTGTTCCAGCAGTTTTGCTTTGCGGCTGTCTCGATCCTCGTTACAAAGGGCATCCACCAGATCCGGCAGACTTTTTCCGCGCTGCTGTGCCAGACGGCGCAAGCGTTCGAAATCCGGACGGATCAGGTCATATTTCATTCCCTTCTGCGCGTAGGATGTCGCTTCTTCCAACGACAGTTCACGGGATTCCTTATTGAATTTGATCGGGATACGGATCTGTCCCGATGAAGTGTCCGACGGTCGTTCCTGTGGTTGGGAGACCGTTTCACTCATCACGTTTTCTTCCATTTTCAGTTTCCCTTTCCTTATCGTTGTTGGGTCCCGTCATAGTTGAGAAAATTGCGGGTCTCATCCGCGATGGGCTCAACTTTCGGTTTCGGGCAAAGCGGCGGTGCTTTTGACGGTTTTTCCGCGGAATAGCGGTATCCCACGGTCACGCCCAGCACAAACGCCGCCGCGCCGAATACGGCGCAGTATAATACTGTCATCCGTTCCAACCTCCGTAAAAATCGTTTTTTTCGATCCCGCCGCGCAGGGACGGGCGGGTCGGTTTTTTCTGCTCCGGATGAAAATAGCGTACATCCTCGAAGGCATAGCGCAGCGCGTCCATGAGATGGTTGTCACAGTCGCGCGGCACCGAACTGCCGGGGATATAAGCATAGGTCGAAAGCTCCCGCACGGTATTGACACAGTTCGGATGCACGAAAATGCGGTATTCCGAAATGCGGTCAATGCCGTTGAGAATACTGTCCGCCCCTTTGACCGACGGCGTAATACGGGAAATTCCCATACGCCGCAGATCGTCATTGGACTTGGGTTCGGCGCTGTCGGCACGGATGCGCTCTTTGGCGTAGCCGCGCGCCGTGATTTCGGCGGCGATATCCCGGTTGAGCATTCGGCGGCGGTAAAACTCATCGAATATGAATAACTGCTTGTCCAACGGGTTGACCTTGAACGCTATAAAGGCCGTAGGATCGTTGGTATATCCGTAATCCAATCCGAAAAAGTTCTGCCAGTTCTCTTCCTGCCCGGGCGGGATATCAGGCACGCCGACCTGCCAGTTTTCATAAACCAGCCCTTCGGCAACGCCCCAGTTCCCCAGTCCGGCAACCTCGTATTTACGACGGTTGTCACGTTTCATCCGTTCGAAGACCTGACGGTCGGTCCCGTCCAGGAATTCGTTGATCAGATAGTTGGTCGAAAAGGTCGCCGTTTCCGATGACGGCGCATCGAAAAAGCGCTTTTTCAGCCAGTGGGTCGCACTCCACGGATTAAAGGTCAGCGTCGTCTGTTTGAACAGCGGCGCCGGCACGTTTCCGCGCGGCATGGAAAGGTCTAATTTATCGAAATCGGCTTCGTTGCCGATCTCGTACGCCTCCTCGACCCAGACAAAGTTCAAATGGCCTTTCGGCACGGTGGTGGACGCCAATTTCAAAACGTCATCGAATCCGCGGAAAAGAATTTTCTGCCCCGTCGGTAAAAACGTCATTTCCAGCGGAGAAACGGTGTTCTGCCAGAGGTGGCTGACACCGAGACGCTCCTGCGCCCATTTCAACTGCGCGAAGGTCGAATCCCGGTGGGTATTCATGACCTGCCGCACAACCAACAGGTTGGCGCCGGAAAACTTCATCAGCCTGTATATGAAATTGAGCGCCGTTGTCGTGCTTTTTTTGGAACCTTTGCCGCCTTTCAGCACCCGATACCGGGCAGTACAGTTCCAGAAACCGTCATACCCCTGCCCGACGATTTCAGAGAGTCTGCTTTCCGATATCATCAACGATCACCACCGTTTTTGCGGAATCTGCCGCCGCGTCTTTCGGTTCCCCGACGATGCCGCGCAGTTCCTTTATTGCCGAGAGGTCCCCTGCCGCCGCTTTTTTGTAAAGCGCAATCATCACCGCGGTCTTTCTGGTCGGATGTTTCAACTGAAACCCCTCGTCCTTCAGGGACTGCTCTTCCGCCTGTGAAAGTCTTTCGTTCAAAAGCGACTTTAAGGTCGATCTGAAAAATTTATCGTTTTCTTTCATGTCTTCCCTCCCGACGCGGATATCATAACAGAAAAGTTGCCGACATACACCGACATCTTGCCCGAAAACGAAAAAAACCGCCTCGCGGCGGCAAAAAAAGCAAAAAGAATTTAATTTTTTTCTTGACTTTTCCGAAGTTTATGATATAATATCTTTTGCGCTGATAAATGCGTGACAATTTGATATGCGGGTATGGCGGAATTGGCAGACGCGCTAGATTCA
>JAZUFP010000168.1:0-13665 GCA_045640765.1 Acutalibacteraceae bacterium | reverse complement strand
TATCGTTTTCCGCCAGCGGCAGCAGTTCTTTGCTCGTGTCCAGGATCTGCTGATTTTCGCTTTCCCTGAATTGCACCATTTCATATTCGAGGTCGTCACTGCGTGAAATGCCGTTGTGCGGAAGGGCGGAACGAATGTAGCAAAAATCGTTCGCTTTCAGCAAAATCACCTCTTTATCAAAGGTGATTTCAAGGCAACCCGAAATGACGTGTAATATTTCGGTTCTTTTGTGCCAGTGCGGCGGAAAAACCACAAGATTTTCATATCCGTAAAACCGCTCATACAAGATAGCGTAATTGGCGATCATCACGTTTTCCAGTTTCTTGAATTCGGACATAATATTCCCTCCGAGAATGCACAAAATAATACAATTTAAAGTCAAAAAAGTTAAAAAAATCTGTTTTGAATTAGTGTATCATATAAACAAAGGGAAGTCAATATGTAAATTTTGCAACAAAATGACTAAACTTTGATTTTTGACGTTACGGTGTGCCGTTTCAGCATCCGTCCGCTTTCCGCGCGAAAAATTGCCGCGCGGTCCGGCAAAATGCTTTCGGACGGTTCCGGCACAGATAGCAAGATATATCATCCGATATTTTAATTGCGCGGAAAAACAAGCGTGCTTTGGGGTCATTTCTTGTTTCGGTGATAGTTTTTGCAATATTTATACCCTTTTTTGCATTGCAAAAAAGCTTTATTCTTGATAAAATAGTATTTGGAAAAGTCCAACAAAATCCGTCAACATTTTTTGTTCGGTTTTGTGAGGCTTTATAAGTATAGCGGGTAACCTGTCCGACTTGCGTTTTGAAAAACGCAGGTTTGGCGGGCTATTTCGGCTATCTGCAAAAAATGAAAAAATTTGTCGTACTAAAACGGTCAAAACATTTTCAGTATTCAGGAGGACAATTATGAAGAAAACAAGGTTCAGACTGGTATGCGTTGCGCTGACTTTGACGATTCCGGTGAAATCGACGCGGAAGACATCATCTATATGAAGCAGTATCTGCTGGGACTGATCGACAGTCTGGACCCCGTGGATATCAACGCGTAAACCGAATACAGCAAACGATTTGCCGCGTACGTCATTTATTGAACGACACGCCGGACCGCCGTGTAAACGGCGGTCCGGCGTGGTACCGCATCAATGAATCATGAGCAATGGATAGTAGCCGGCTGATTTGTTACTGTTTATTGCTTATTACTCATTAACAATTATTGCATTTTACTTATTTTGATCGGAGGAATCCCAATATGCACGATTTACTGAAAAAGACGATCTGTTGTGCGGCCGCACTGGCGATATTCGTCGGAACCATGCCTGTTCTGGCTGATGAAACGCCGAAAACTGTCACAACCGCCACTGCGTCCAAAACCGGAACCGAGGAAAAAATCGTTTCATCGGTCGGCGAGGATTACAGTGATTATCTCGCGGAACATTCTTCCGACAAGGTGAAAGATCACGGGAAAGATATCGTCTTTCAGGGGAAGGCGCCGGCAAAGAAATCCGGCAGCGCAAAGATCAGTTCCGACGTCAACCACAGCGGAAAGGGCGGTATTATCCTCCCGGACGACGGATTTGTTTCGTGGGATCTGACGGTCGCGCAGGATACGTTTTACAGTATCTATATCAATTACGCCGCTGCCGAAGCGGGAAGCGGATTTTTGGAAATGGCGCTTAAAATCGACGGAAAAACGCCGTTCCGTCAGGCCGCCATTGTTTCGCTCACCCGTACTTACAAGCAGGATCTTGAAAAGAAACTGACCTCGATTTCCGGTGATGATATGAAGCCGGAGGTCACCGAGGACCTGGTCTGGAAAGAATCCCCGGTTACCGATGCTTCCGGTCACATCCTGACCCCCTTGACGTTTTTCTTTTCCAAGGGAAAACATACGCTGACGTTTGAGGGCTCCCGCGGTAAGATCGCCATCGGGTCGGTTAAGCTGACTACCTATGAAAAGCCGATCTCTTATAAAGAATACAGCGCCGGTTTCGGCAATGATGAAGCGAAAAACGCGGACTCCATCGTTATCGAAGGCGAAGGGTTCACGACCAAAAGCGTTGTTACCATTCTGCCGAAGTCGGATAAGACTTCGCCCGCCACGACGCCGCAGTCGGCAAGATATCTGAGACTGAACACCGTCGGCGGTGCAAACTGGAAAAATACCAACGAGGCCGTCACATGGGATCTCGACGTGGAAAAATCCGGCGTGTATGAAATCGCCCTGCGGTTCCGTCAGAATCTGAAAGACGGTATTTTCACCACCCGGAAACTGTATATCGACGATAAGATCCCGTTTGCCGAAGCGGAACTTCTGCGTTTCCGTTATTCCTCCCGCTGGCAGTCCGAAAAACTCGGCAATGACGACGGCGCGTTCTCGTTTTATCTGGAAAAAGGACACCACACCCTGACGCTGGAAGCCACCGCGGGTGAGGTCGCCCGGATCGCGGAGACGGTACAGAAATCCGTTACCGAAATGAACCGCATCTACCGCCGGATCGTAATGATCACCGGCACCAGCCCCGACCCCAACCGTGATTACAGCTTTGAAGCATTGATCCCCGAAGAGATCAAACAGTTGAAACAGATCCGGAATGATTTGCAGGATTCGGTCGATTATATCAACAAACTGGCAGGTATAAACGGAAGTTACGTTTCCATTATTCAGAAACTGGTCTTCCAGCTTGATCAGATGACCGCCAAACCGCGTAATATCGCGAAATATCTTGAACGTTTCAAATCCAACCTCGGCGCGATGAGTGAATGGATGCTGACCGCTGCCGAACAGCCGCTTGAAATCGATAAGATCACCGTACTGCCGGCCGGCAGTGAAACCCCGGCGGCCGACGTAAACTTTTTCAAAAGATTCGGTTTCTCCGTCAGCAGTTTCTTTAACTCGTACTTTACCGATTACGGTTCAATCGGTACTGCCGACGGCGGAAAAGATAAACAACATCTGAAAGTCTGGGTCCAGACCGGCCGTGATCAGGCCGAAATCATCCGTGACCTGATCAACAACTCCTTCGCGAAGGAACACAACGCCGTCGTAACGCTTGAAATTTCTTCGGCGTTGCTCAATTCGGTGCTTGCGGGCATTTCGCCCGACGTGGTGCTGGACAACGGTGAAACGACGCCGATGGAATTCGCGCTCAGAAACGCCGTTGCCGATCTGCGTGAATTTGACGATTATGAGGAGGTCGCAAAACGCTTCCCGGCCGCCGCTTTGAAACCGGCGGAATTTGGCGGAAAGGTCTACGGACTGCCGCAGTCATTCAGTTTCCCCATGTTCTTCTACCGCACCGATATTTTTGAAGAATACGGCTACAAGGTCCCGAAAACGTGGAAAGAACTTTGCGAACTGATCCCGTCGTTGCAGCGCAACAGACTGGAAGCCGGTGTTCCGAACGGTATGTTCTCGACCTTCCTCTATCAGAACGGCGGCGAGTTCTACCGCGAAAACGGAAAATCGTGTAATTTAGACGATCCCGTTACGGTTGAAACATTTGCGGATTTCATGGAATTGTTCACCCTTTATGATTGCCCCGTTACGTACAATTTCGCCAACCGTTTCCGCAGCGGCGAAATGCCGTGTGCTGTCGCGGATTACTCAACCTATAACCAGTTAACCGCTTTTGCTCCGGAAATCAAGGGCTTGTGGGAAATGGTTCCCATCCCCGGTACTATGGATGAAAACGGGAATATCAATAACGTTACGATCGGCGGCACGTCATACATGATGATGATGCGAAGCAGTAAAAACCGTGACCTGGCATGGGAATTCATGAAGTGGTTTATGTCCGAAGAAATCCAAACACAGTACGCCTACCGCATGGAAAGTATTCTGGGCACCTGCGCCAAAGTGCCGACCGCTAATTTAGAGGCCCTTTCCAAAATGGCATGGAGCAGTAAGGAATACAAAAACCTTGCGGCGCAGTTGGAACACGTGGACGCGGTGCCGCAGGTTCCCGGCGGTTATTATCTCGGCCGTGTGACCGGCTTTGCCTTTAACCGTGTTTACAATAATTCGGAAGACCCGGCAGAGACCATCACCGATTATGTAAAAGAATTAAATGATGAACTGACCCGCAAACGCGCGGAATTCGGATTGGAGTGAGTACAATGCAGAAAGGAAAAATGTCCGTTTTACAGCGGATGAACCGTTCGAAAATATCATACGCCTTTATAGCACCTTATCTGATCCTGTTTTTCATTTTCAGCGTTTTACCGGTGCTGGTTTCAATCTTCCTGAGTTTCACCACCTTCAACGTGCTGGAATTACCGAAATTTGTCGGATTTGATAATTATACCCGTTTGTTCTTTGAGGATAAAATATTCGTCAAAGGTCTGAAAAATACCGTGGTATTCGCGGCAATTTTGGGGCCGGGCGGCTACATACTGAGTTTGCTTTCGGCATGGTTCATCAACGAACTGACGCCGAAGATCCGCGCACTGGTCACCCTGGTTTTCTACGCGCCTTCCATTTCCGGTAACGCATTTCTGATCTGGACGATCATGTTCAGCGGCGATGATTACGGCTATGTCAACAGTATCCTGCTTAAATTGGGCTATGTCACCGACCCGATCCAGTTCTTTACCAATACGAAATATATCGTTCCGCTGGTAATCTTCATTTCACTGTGGACCAGTTTGGGTACCGGCTTCTTAAGCATGATCGCCGCCTTCCAGGGCGTTGACCGTACTTATTATGAAGCGGCGGCTCTGGACGGTATCAAAAACCGCTGGCAGGAACTGTGGTATATCACCATCCCGATGATGCGTCCGCAAATGACGTTCAGCGCGGTCATGAGTATTACCGGTTCGTTCGGCGTCGGCGGTACCATAACGGCACTGTGCGGTTATCCGACACCCGACTATTGTGCGCATACCGTCATGAACCATCTGACCGACTACGGCGGAAGCCGTTTTGAAATGGGTTACGCTTCGGCGATCGCCGTCGTACTGTTCTTTATGATGGTCGGTTCCAATATGCTTGCCAAGAAGTTCCTGGCATCGGTCGGTAAATAACGCAAAGGAGGATGAATCATGGCTGAAAAAATCAAAAAACGCAGACACAAGAAGCTGCGGCTGAACCGTTCAGCAGGCGGAAACGCTGCCATTGATATATTTTTGATTATCATGGGCGCGTTTATGTTTTTGCCGATGGTTTACGCCATTACAAACTCCTTGAAACCGCTTTCCGAGTTGTGGATCTATCCGCCGAAGTTTTACGCGGAAAACCCGACTTTGTCCAACTTTACCGACCTGTTTGCCCTGATCGGTGACAGCTGGGTGCCGTTCCCGCGATATATCGCCAACACGGTCGTGGTCTCGGTTCTCGGTACCGGCGGACACGTTCTGCTTTCCTCACTTTGCGCTTACGCGCTTGCCAAACACGATTTCCCCGGCAGAGAGTTTATCTTTAAGGTGATCGTACTTTCACTGATGTTTTCCGGCGCGGTCACGGGTGTTCCGAACTATCTGATCATGTCGAAACTGCACCTGGTGAATACCCACTGGGCAATCATTCTGCCGGCACTCTGCTCTTCATTGGGACTTTACCTGATGAAACAGTTTATGGAAACCAATATTCCGGATTCCCTGATCGAGTCTGCGCATATCGACGGCGCGGGGGAATGGACGCTGTTCTGGAAAATCGTTATGCCGCTGGTCAAACCGGCATGGCTGACGCTGATCGTTTTCTCGTTCCAGGGTCTGTGGGGACTCGGCGCGACTACATATATTCAAAGCGAACAACTGAAAACGCTCAACTACGCCCTTTCCGTTATCGTTGCGGGCGGTGTCGCGCGTACAGGCGCGGCTGCGGCGGCCACGGTCATTACGATGATCGTTCCGATTGCGGTTTTCGTTATTACCCAGAGTAACATCGTTGAAACGGTCGCTACTTCCGGCATGAAGGATTAAGGGGGATTTCGGAATGTTAAAAAAAGCCTTAAAACTTCTGGTCTGCCTGGTTCTGATCGCTTCTTTCTGCGGATTCAGCGTCAGTGCCGCGACCACTTATCAGACCTATACCTATTCTTACGCGGGGGATATGCAGATCTCTCCGTCCGCCTTTGACGCCCTTTATGAAATTTCCGAATTCGGCAAGGCGGGGGCACTGAAAAAACCGCAGGATCTCATCTATGATGAGAAAGGCGATCAGTTTATTATCGCCGATACGGAGAACAACCGTATCGTGATTTTTGATTCAAATTTTGAATACAAAACGGAAATTTCCACGTTCTCGCATGACGGCAAAGAAGACGGTTTCAACGCGCCGAACGGGGTCTTCATGACACCGGACAGCGAACTGTACGTTGCCGATACCAAGAACGGCAGAATCATGATTTTTGATAAATCGTTCCGTTTTATCAAAGAACTGCCGACCATTTCGGCGGATATCCTGCCGGAAAACTTTGTTTACAACCCGAAAGCCGTCGCCGTTGATGAGGCAAAAAACGTATACGTGGTCTCCATGAATACCAACATGGGCGTTATCGCGCTGGATCCGGACGGCAATTTCCAGGGCTTCATCGGCGCGCAGCGCGTCGCCACAAACGCACTTGATCTGCTGTGGCGTTCCTTTATGTCCGAGGAACAGCTTTCCCGTTCGGAAAGCTTTGTTCCGGTCGAGTATTCCAACCTGACCATCGATAAAAAAGGTTTCGTTTACGTCACCTGCGCGGATATCGATACTTACAATCTGTACTCGGCAGTCAAGGGGCGCAGTCAGGAAAGTACCTACGCGCCGATCAAAAAGCTGAATCCTTCCGGTACCGACGTACTGAAAAGAAACGGCTTCTATCCGCCTGTCGGTGAAATCATTTTCGACGCCTACGGTGCCAGCGGCGGCGGCGTTCCTTCGGATATCACCGAGGTAGCACTGCTGGACAACAATATGTATACGCTGCTGGACGGAAAGCATAACAAACTCTTCATTTACGATTCGGCGGGCGATCTGCTTTACGCGTTCGGCGGTACCGGTGAATCGATCGGTTTGTATACGAACCTGACCGCCGTTGCCTTCAAAGGCAACGAAATGTACTGTTTGGATTCCGCCGATGCCACGGTCACCGTTTCAAGGAAAACCGAATACGGAAAACTGCTGGATACGGTCGTCGGATTGCAGGAAGCGCGCAGATACGACGAAGCCAAAGCGATGTGGAACGACATCATTTCCAAGAATAACAACTTCGATATTGCCTACCTCGGGATCGGTAAGGTCAATCTGGAAAAGGGCAATTATAAGGAAGCCATGGAATATTTCCGTCTGATCGGAAATAAGGACTATTACGCCAAGGCGTTCAACCTCCACCGTGAAGGATTCCTCGAAAAATTCGGAATGTACATATTCTTCGCGGCGGTAGCGCTGGTCCTGCTTCTTGTAAAACTGTTTTCGATCATCAGCCGCTTCAATGCCGAACGGCTGGAAAGCCCGGCAAGAGGGAAATTCGGGGACGAATTGCTCTTCGGTTTCTACACCATCGTTCATCCTTTCGCCGGATATTATGCCTTAAAGCACGAAAAACGCGGAAGTGTTCGCGCGGCTACGGTATTCTGGGTCCTGACGGGGATCAGTTCCGTCGTCAGCACACTGGGCGCCTGCTATTTGCAGCGGGGCGATAACCCGTCGCTGATCGGCGCGCTTTCCAATACCGTTTTCCCGCTGGCACTCTGGTGTGTTTCCAATATGTGCTTTACCTCTTTGATGGACGGTAAGGGCTCCTTCAAGGACGTATATATCGCGGTCGGATATTCCACCGTTCCGTACGTATTGCTGATGATCCCGTGCACGCTGATCAGTTATGCGCTGGTTCTTGACGAACTTTCCATTCTGTCCCTGGTTACGGGGTTGGCGCTTTATTGGTCGATCGCGCTGGTGTTCCTGGGCATGATGACGGTGCATGATTATTCCTTCGGCAAAAACATCGTGGTAACGGTGCTGACGATCGCCGGCATTGCATTCATTCTGTTTATACTTTTGATTTTCTTCAATCTGACCGGTCGTGTTCAGGCGTTGATCGTGAATGTTGTCAACGAAATTGCCTATCGGTCTTAAAGGGGGGCGTTCAAATGAAAATATTTAAAATCACAGCCGCTGTGTGCGCGCTTTGCATCATGCTTTGCGCCTGCGGCAGCAACGCCTCCGTGAAACAGCCGAAACCCGAATCCGCGCAAGCCCTTTCGGGTGAAGTGGTCGAGGAGATCGAGGGAACGTCGGGACCGTCCGATTTTTCCTACGCCAGCGATAAGGCGATGATCGCCGATATGACACTGGGTTGTGAAAACGACGCTTATGCGCTTTATTACAATCAAAAGAGCATGGCCACGGCGCTTGTCGATAAAAAAACCGGCAAAACGTTTCTCAGTAACCCCTTTGACGCGTCGAAGGATCCGTTCTATTCCGGCGACGTGGCAAAGAAGCTTTCTTCGCAGGTGTATGTCGATTATTATGATTCCGATAATGCCTGCTATTCGCTGTATTCTTCTGCCGACTGTGCCGAACTCGGCCAGTATAAGATTTCCCGGTATTCCGACGGACTCCGGTTTGATCTTTCGCTCGGCGAGGAAAAGGGCAATCTGCTGAATCCCGCGGTATTTACAACGGAAAAATTCGAGTCGATCCTTTCCAAACTGGAAGGCAGGGACGCCGGTCGCTTTGAATACTACTATATGTATATCGATCTTGACCAGGTGACCGATGTAAACCGTAAAAATGATCTGGAAGCCCAGTATCCGGCCCTGAAAAAAGCACCGCTTTACGTTTTGTCGACCGATTTGGGCGACAAAGAAAAGATCCAGCTGGACGAAGCGTTGCAAAAGGCGGGTTATACCCGGGAAGATTACCGTGCGGATATGGAAAAGTACGGCTTTACCGAAAACGCGGAAAGCTACGTGAATTTCCGGTTAAGTCTGGTATACCGGCTGACCGAAGACGGTATGAGCGTGACGGTGCCGCAGGATTCCATTTCGGCCAGTGATAATTTCTATCTGTCATCCATAACGGTTCTGCCGTATTTTGCCGCCGACTGTGAACAGAGCGGAAAAGACGGTTACCTGTTCATTCCGGACGGAACCGGTGCGTTGATCGATATCAACCACCAGAATGCCCAGCGCCGTCGGTTGATCACAAACTGTGTTTACGGTTACGACGCCGCGCTGAATCAGAAAAAAGACCTGAACGGGGCCGGTATGACCTATTATCTGCCGACCTTCGGTATCAAACGTAATAACGGTACCGCCGTTGCGGCGATCATCGAAAAAGGCGATGAGATGAGCGAGATCACCGCGTCGCTTGGAGACCCGAACAGTAATTATTACACGGTGTATAACACCTTCGTGTATACCGCCGGCGAAGTTATCATACATGAATCGAAAGTTTCTTCCATGGGCTCCGCCAAACCGCTTTATCTGCATGACGATAACCTTTCTCACACCGATTATACCATCTCCTATCATCTGCTTTCGGGGGATCAGGCAAACTATTCCGGTATGGCAAAGGTCATGCGGAACTATCTGATGCAAAAGGGCATGAAGGAAAACCCGGACGCGCGTGTTCACACCGGTATTGAAACCATGGGCTCGGCGCAGTATAAGACGTCGTTCCTGGGATTCTCGTATTACGCCGACGCGGTTTTCACCACCTATGATCAGAATACGAAAATTCTTGATTACTTCAAAAAGAACGGTCTTTCCGATCTGTCGCTTTCCTTAAAAGGTTGGCAGGACGGCGGCATGGACGTCGCGGTTTCCAACCGCATCCGGTTCTCGGATACGCTGGGCGGAAAGGCGGATTTCTCCAAGCTGTGGGAATACTGCGGAAAGAACGATACGCCGATCTATCCGCTGGCTGATTTCGCGTATATCGGAAAAGACGTCTCCGGGGACGATTACACCCGCAAGAATGACGCCGCGCGTCAGATCAGCCGTGATTACGCGGAACTTGCGGTTTACAATCCGGCAACCGGAATGTATGATAAAGCGCGTAACGTTTTGTCCCCGATCCGCTATGAAAAATTCTTCCGTTCACTGACGGAAAGCTGCAAAAAGAACGATCTGTCGATGCTTTGTCTGGACTCGTTCGGAACAAAACTCAATTCCGACTTTGATGAAAAGAAGAGCTCGAACCGTGTACAGACAAGAATCAGACTGGAAAGTTTACTGAAATCCAATAAAGATATACGTTTGTCGTTCAACGGCGCCAACGCGTATATTCTGCCGTACGCTTCTATGATCAGCGATCTTCCGCTGACCAACTCCGAATATCCCGGTGAAAGCGCGTCCGTTCCGTTCCTGCAACTGGTCGTCAGCGGTTGTATGGATTACGAGTCGCAGGCGCTTAACCTGATGAATGATATTCCGACACAGTTGTTGTACTGTATCGCAAGCGGTACGTCACCGAAATTCATGCTGGCGTATGACAATGTTGCGAAACTGAAACTGACCAATTACACCAATTATTACGCCATCAGTTTTGGCGTGTTGAAAGACGACGTCTTGAAGTACGGCAAGTATGTAAACAAGGCGCTGGCCGCGACAGACGGAACCGCGCTGACAAGCAACGATCGGCTCGCCGACGGTGTCACAGTCTCACGTTTTGAAAACGGCGCGGTCATTTACGTCAATACGTCGGATCAGAATTATTCCGCCGGCGGCGTAACGGTCAAGGCGAAAAGTTATTATGTCGCGAAAGGGGAGAAAGCAAAATGAAAAACAGTGCCATTAAATCTCACCTCTCCCTGAAACGGCGTGACGATACGATGTGGGGCTGGATCTTTGTCCTGCCCTTCCTGATCGGTTTTATTCTGATCTTTTTGAAGGTGTTTTTCACCGGTATCGGGTTTGCTTTTTCTGACGTTCACATGGAAAACGGTCTTTCCATGGACTTTGTCGGATTAAAGAATTTCAAATACGCGTTTCGTGTTGACGCCGAGTACATCAAACTGCTTACCGGCGACCTTGAATCGTTGGTCGGAACAATTCCGATCATTCTGATCTTCTCGTTGTTTGTCGCGGTTCTTCTGAACGCGGATATCTGGGGAAGAACCGTGTTCCGCGCGGTCTTTTTCCTGCCGGTAATCGTTTGTACGGGCTTGATCAGCAGTATGGACGTCGGCAACTCCGTAATGAATTACATGAGCAGCGTTGCGACTTCTTCCGACAGCGGATCACTGATCACCGCCATGGGTGATATCTCCGGATTCCTGCAAAGTCTGGAATTCAGTCCGGAACTGATCGGTATCGTTTCCGGCGCGGCGAATAACATTCTTGAAATCGTCAACCGTTCCGGCGTACAGATCATTATTTTCCTCGCCGGTATTCAGGCGATCTCGCCGCAGCTTTACGAAGCGGCGCGTGTCGAAGGCGCTTCAACGTGGGTAATCTTCTGGAAGATCACGCTTCCGATGATCGTTCCGGTCATGCTGGTCAATCTGATCTATACCTTCGTTGAAAGTCTGACGCGGGAAAATACCGAACTGCTCAATTACATTGAAACGATCTCCTTTACCAAGGGTGAATACGGCTTCGCGTCCGCGATGGCGTGGATCCACTGTATCAGCGTCGCGTTGATCATGTTAGTCATCATCGTTGCGGTGCTCCTGATAACAAGGGCGGTCAGAAAATCGCAGGAGGAGGAGTATCGGATATGAAACGTTTCGACAAAACTGCCGTAAAAAGAAGAACGGGACAAATCGCCGTCAAGGTCCTGACGTTGATCCTGATGATCGGTCTTTCCTACATCGTCCTGTATCCGTTTTTGTTTAAGATACTCGCTTCCTTTATGTCGGCAAACGATCTGACCAACCCGATGGTCAACCTCATTCCGGCGGAATGGTCGCTGGATCGCTTTTCCCGCATCCTGAACGGGACCGAATTGCTGGAAGGCATGAAAAATACGGTGTTTTACTCGCTGGGTGTTTCGGTGCTGACCACCTTTTCCGCCGCTTTTGTCGGCTACGGTCTTGCCCGGTTCAAGTTCAAGGGAAGCACCGTTATTATGGTTCTGGTCGTGGTGACCATGCTGATCCCGATCCAGAGTATTTACATCCCGATGTATTCCAGTTTCCGCTTCTTTGACCTGTTCGGTCTTTTGACGATCGGCGGCGGTAAAGGGATCTCCATGATCAATACCCCGTGGCCGATGTTTTTGCTGGCGGCGACCTGCCTTGGTTTCCGTGCCGGTATCTTCGTTATTCTGATGCGTCAGTATTATATCGGCATCCCGAACGAGCTGGTCGAAGCTGCTTACGTGGACGGTTCAGGCGTTATGAAGACCTTTTTCCAAATCATCCTGCCGATGGCAAAGTCCATGCTGGTCGTTGTGCTGTCGCTTTCCTTCGCGTGGCAATGGACCGATACACTTTATTACACCATTCTGAACGCCGGTACCAAATTATTGCCGTCCGTCGTTCTGACAATGAATACGTCGGCGTACAACCTGTCCAATCAGTATGAAACCTACGTTTTCGCCAATACCGCCGCCCTGATCGCGGTCATCCCGCTGATCATTTTCTACTGCTTCATGCAGAAACAGATCATTCAGGGTATTGAAAGAAGCGGTATCGTCGGCTAAGTTTTCGGGAGGAAAACAATGGATCGTAATGAATGGTTCCGAAGCAGAAAATGGGGCATTTTCGTTCACTATCTGGTTCGGCTGCAAAACGGATGTTATCTGAACACCAAAGGAGAAAACTTTACCGATTGGGACACCTGCGTCAACGATTTTGACGTTGCGGCGTTCGCAAAGCAGATGAACGATCTTCGCTGCGGTTACGTCGTGTTCACGGTCGGACAGATGTCAAAGTATTTTTGCGCACCCAATGAAATCTATAATCAGATCACCGGTTACAAAACCGGCGAAGCGTGTTCTACGCGGGATCTGATCGCCGACCTGATCACGGCGTTGAAGGTTTATGATATTCCGCTGTTCCTTTACTTTTCGGCGGACGGACCGTATCAGGATGATCAGGCCGGTGACCGCATGGGTCTTCGGCGCAATTCGATCGCCGCGCAGGTGGACGAAAAATTCGTCCGCCACTGGGGCATGGTACTGAAAGAATACAGTCTGCGCTACGGCACCGATATCAAGGGCTGGTGGATCGACAGCTGCTACGATTGGATGGGTTATAACGATCAACTGCTCGCGTCGTTGAAAGAATGTGTGGCCGCCGGTAATCCCGACGCGCTGATCAGTTTCAACAACGGCGTCGAATGGAAGGATTACAATAATCCGAAATTCGCGCAGTTCTGCAGCCCGTCCGACTGTCCGATCCGTAAAATGGAAAAGATCGAGGATGCCATGATGACCGGTCTGTATGACGATACGGGCTATATGGAACTTGATATCGAAAAGCAGATGCACGCCGCGGATGATTATCCGGCAGGCGAGAAAAACGATTTTACGGCGCTTCCCTCCGGAAAGCCGCTGCCGTACGTCTGGCATACCCTTTCGTTTTTGGGGATCCCGACGGGCAAAAATCCGCCGAAACCGCCTTATCAAAGCAACGGAAGCGGATGGGGCGCGGTCGGCAGCCGTTATTCGGCACAGTATATGTACGATTACGTCAGCAAAGTCAACGAACGCGGCGGCGTGGTGTCCATTGACGTGGCACTGTTCCGTGACGGTTCGCTGGATGCCGGCCAGGTGGAAACCCTGCGGCTTTTG
>JAZUFP010000167.1:0-11629 GCA_045640765.1 Acutalibacteraceae bacterium | reverse complement strand
ATTGAGTTCATCGCGTTCTTTAATGATCTGTTCGGCCGGCTTATACGCCTTATCAAAGCGTGAAAAATTCCAGAATTCGCCGCCGCTGATCGTTACGGGCACCTCGTTCAGGGCTAATCCGCCGTTCATATCAAGTTCGTTATCGCCGCCGCTGCCGTAATCGCCCAATCCGTTCCCTAAACGACTGCTGACCAGACATTCCGGCTGCAATTTCTTGACGAGATCATACAGTTCTACGCTTTGTTCTTTCGTGATCGTCCACGGGCAATCAAACCATACCAGACAAATATCGCCGTAGTTTGTCAGCAATTCGGTCACCTGCGGTTTTACCTTGTTCTCAAAATACGCCGCAAAATCCGGAGTGCGATCCGCCGGATAATCCCAGTTATTGAAAGCGCCGTTGGGTTCCCACACGGTGGGATAAAGTCCGCCGCCGCCTTCTTCTTCCCAGTCGAGATCCTGCGAATAATAAATACCGAAACGCAATCCGTGTTTATAACAGCTTTCCGCCATTTCACCGATAATATCCCGCCCAAACGGAGTCGCATCCACCACATTGAATTTTGAAACCCTGGAATGATACATTGCAAAACCTTCGTGATGTTTCGCCGTCAGCACCATATACTGCATACCGGCATCCTTAGCGATTTTCACCCATTCATCCGCGTTAAAATACACCGGATTAAAGGCCTTTGCCAATGTATGATATTCATCCATCGGTATTTTTTTCTTAAAGCGTGCCCATTCAGTGCAGGGATCTCCGCGATAATCGCCATCCAGCACCGAATACAAGCCAAAATGAGACATAAATCCGAATTTTGCCTGACGGAACCATTCCTTACTGTTCATGATCAGCATTCCTCCAAAGAATAATGTACGAAAATATCTTTGCCTCGCGGCAAAACCACTTCATATAAACCGTCTTTCAGTGCCGTAACGGAACACTGTTCCCCGTCCGCCGTTACAGACGGCACACCCTGTTCACTATAAAAGACAAAACATCCGCCTTCGTGAACGATCAGCTCGCCCGGTTTTTTCAATTCAAAAGTCGCCGGAGCAATATATTTATCCTTCAGACCGATCGGTATAACGGAATCATCCGCCGGAATCAGATAATAAAGTTTGAAGCAATCATAATCTTTCAGCGTAACACCAACCGTTTCATTTCCGCTTAAAACGCGGGCGGTAGCGTCAAAATAATCGACCAGCACGAAACGATCCGCCGTAAATTCATATATATCCTCTGCCCCAACTGTTCCGCAGACCGGATTTTCATCTACGTCCAGATTAAACGCCGCCAAAATGCCGACGCTACCGACACGGTTGAATACTTTATAGATATTGCCGTTATGTTCGGGATCGCTGAGCAGGCAGGACTGTACCGGACGCGCCGATTCTTTGAGGCGAATAATACGACCGTCCTCATAAACGATCGGCATGATCGTCTTTTTGATACTGCGTCCCAGTTCGTCGCTCATATAAACGGGGCCGCCCGACATGGCACGCAGCACGGCGTTTTTGGTGCTTTGCGCATCGTCCGACCACCACATATCCCAGTCGCCGGTATAAACAGCGCCTTCGACAAATGAATTGAAACTGCACTGGATCAAGTGTTGGATAAACCACTTGCGATCCTCGGGCTGGAAATCCCCGCTGATGCGGCTGACCATGGAGGTCGGGCGGTTCCAGAAACATTCATTGGGCATACCCATGCAGTTGATCAGCGTTCCGCCGAAATATTTTTCCGCTGCAAGGTCGATCGCGCGCTGCATATTTCTTGCCGCCTTGCCGATCGGCATCAGACGGGTGTAATTATCAAACATATAGCCCTGGTTATCAACCTTGACAAAATCGGCGCCGAAGCTTTTGAAGGTGGCGTTGAAAAGGTCAAAATAAGCTTCGATCTGCTTTTCTTTCGGAGTCGGAACCAATTTTCCGTCCATTGTTACAGTCAGCAAATCGTCATGTTCCGCGGCGATGGGTCCGGTAGGATCAATACCGTGCCAATAGCCACAGGTCGGATACCAGATACCGACTTTCATACCGTAATCATTTTTAAGATCGCGGATACATCCTTTCAGTCCCTCTGGGAAACGCGCAAGATCACCGTCGATCTGATACATTTCGCGGCTGCCCATGGTTTCGCGGTTATTATTGTGACATTCCGCCCACATATCATCGATCAACATCCAGCGAACGGGAATTTCCTTTTCCTTAAACTCGCGGGCCTTATTCAGCAGATCTTCATGCGTAACATCCATGTGGAACGCATCCCAGCTGCACCAGCCAAGATACTCAAACATCTCGGGATATTTTCGTTCGGCACGCAAAACACCCGGCTTATTCATTTTTTCAAAACCGTATTTCGCAGTCATTCCGGGCAATAAATACGGATCTTCGGAATAGCCGAAAATAAGCGCGCAAACGGAGCAATCATCCGCCGGATAATGGCTGTAAACAAAGAGTGAACCACCGTTTTCTTCCGCCTTCATATTACTTTTGAAGTTTTCGTCGCAAGTGGTCAGCAAGTAGAGATAGCCGTTTTCGGTACCGGCCAAAACGGCCTGCGTTTCCTTGGGCAAATCCTGTAACTTACTTCCCATTTTAACTCTGCACCAAAAAGTATACAAAATATGATTTGCCATAAAACGATTGCTGCACGGCATATCGGCGATATCCACGCCGGCGGCAGACTCGATATCCAAATGATTCTGACCGCGGACATTTCCGAGAACAGGATGATAGGAAATTTCAAAGCCAAGCGAACCGACATTATTTTCGGTACACAACGTCAAGCGAAAAGTAATGCGACCGCTTTCATCGGAAAATACCGCAAAGGTATCTTCAACAGAATTCAGTGAAAGATAAATCTTGTCACCGTCCTGGCCGCGAACCCAAGGCCGCAAACCTGAAAACAAAGTTTGTCCGAATCCGCATAATGACAATTCACTATTTTCAGAAAGTAAAAAGTTCATCGAAGCACCCCGATTAAAATACATTAGTTTATCAAAAGAAACCACAATATATGGTCATGTTTATTATATAATATCTACTATATAAAAGCAATAGTTGATTTGAAGTTTCAAATACTTTTTTACAAAAAACACCCTGTCACGCACAAGCGTGACAGGGTGAGAATTCAACTGAAATTACAGTTTGTCGGCGATGGTATTAGCCAGATCAGCCAACGGAGAATTCTTTTCGCCGCCGAAATCCAGATTGCCCCACTCGGGGTCATCGTTCAAACCGGCGGGAGAAACGGTCAGGATGTCTTCATCCATAGAAATGACAGTCATTTCTGCACGATTATATTTTATTGCCATGATTTGTAAATCCTTCCTGCGTTCGTTACGCGGGTAGCGCCGATCACGGTTTCACCGTTCGCGGTATAAGAAGCGGTCGCGGTGATTTCGTTAGCGGCGGTCACATCACCGATTTCAAGAATGGCAACATAAGTGCAATTCAAAGATTCGGCTGTGATGGTTTTATACTCATCAATGAAGGAATCATAGACAGAATCCAAAGTGACGCTGAACTTTTCGCCATCAACGGTGTAATCGAGGGTGATGTTTTCATACGCTTCAATGTCTTCTGCATTTCCGCTGAGCTTAATGATGAAACGTGCATCGTTACCCTTGCGTTGAGTACCGATCTGCAACTGAATAGCATACGGATGAGACAGAACAACATCAGAATTGTTGATAGCAATGTTGTCGAAAGCATCCTTGTCGGAGGTTACTTCTTCACCGTTTACATAGAACTTAATGTTCCATACGTAAACATCATCAGCACCCTTATGAACGGATTCCTGCAAGCCTGCATAGATT
Source organism: Acutalibacteraceae bacterium (assembly GCA_045640765.1). GTDB lineage: Bacteria > Bacillota > Clostridia > Oscillospirales > Acutalibacteraceae > UBA737. Next base: position 7,802 of record JAZUFP010000167.1, on the reverse strand, counting down.
TCGCCGCGAGCCTGCGTGTTGACATAGGTAGCAACAACGTGACCGCCGGTACCCTTGATGGTACGGTTGGTGGTAACAACACCGTCTTCAACAAGGTTGAATTCAGAAGCAGATTCACCGTTGTTGGAACGGATCTTCAAGATGTTGGTAGCAGCGTCATAATCCGGATGAGAATAATCAAATTCAACCGTTACAACGTCATCGGCTTCCAAAGAACCGATATGACCGAGATAGCAGCCCGGATACTGGGAAGAACCACCCTTAGCGTCAGCATAGTGGGTAGCCCAGTCAGCCTTAACGATATCCTTTGCAGCAACCGTTTCGGTTTCGCCGCAAACAGCACAGGTGCGGGTTGCGGAAGCATCGTTAGTAGTGGTTTCTTCGGTAAAGACCCACTCACCGAAAGCGTGAGCGCCCAGTTCGCCTTCTTCTTCGATTACGTCAAAGAAGCCGAGTGTAGCACCGGTCTTGGTGAATGCTTCCTGACAATAGGTAGCGCCACCGGCATTCGAACGGTCAGCACGCGGGAAACCGTCGTTTCCGCCAACCAGTTCAACACCGTTCTTGTAGATGTGGGTATTCCAGACAACGAAGACAGAAGTATCATCCGGAGCAGTACCTTGAATCATGAAGTGACCGTCACTGCGAGATGCGTTTGCTGCGGTAATGGTTTGGGTTGCGCTGAAGTGATGGAGACCCTGCGGGAAATTGTAATTACCACCATTCGGAGTCAAATCAAGGGAAACACCCCACCAGTTGGAAGTATGATAATTGGCGGCGCTTGCATAGTAGTCAAATTCCAACTGCCATTCATCACCTTCGGTAACATTACCGAAATCATACATAATCCAGGTCTGGTTATAAATGTTATAGTCGGATTCAAATTTCGTGTTGTAAGTGCCATAAACAGCCTGATTGTCGAGCGGTGCAACAACTTCTGTATTTGCATCAGCTTCGTTCTTTACGTGACCGCAGATGGAGCAAACATAGGTAGTGGTAGCCGGAGTCTGGCAATCACCGTCAACGGTGGTCGCAACGAAATTGTGACCTGCCGCAGTTGCCGGCGCAACTTCTTCATAAGCCGGGACATCGTCGATTGCTATCTCATCAGGCGGGATCTGATACCAACCGGAAAGCGACTTACGGGTATCATAAGTGCCGGTAACGGTATCTTTCAGGGTCATATTCCAAATGTAAATCGGAGCAAAAGTGCCACCAAACTGCTTCAGCATTGCATAAGCACGACCGGCACCGTTGCTGGTTCCCTTATAATGATGGAAGCCCGGAAGCAATGACATATTGGCATTGGTTCCTTCGGTTGCGTTCCAGTTGACACCACCGTTGTCACCGACTTCGGTACGAACATTTTCGGTCAGATAATAATCAAACTCGAGTTCGGCAACGTTTTGATAAACGTTATTCTGGCTCCAAATAGTCGACGAACAAATGCCATAATCACCCGGCTGACCATATTTTTCCGAGTTATTCAAATTAACATAGTAAATAACACCGGTCGGGGCAGCTTCGCCGGCAGCGACGTCTAAAATATTCTTTGCGCGACCGCAGTAAGAACACACATAGGTGGACTTGCCCGGGGTGGTGCAGGTAGCTGCCGTGGAGTTTTCTTCATCTAAAACATAGTTGTGGGGGGTGGGATCAGTTTCAATAACAGCTGCCGGCAAAGCGGACGGACCGGTGCCGTATGCGCAGTAGTTGGGAACTGCACCGTCATTGTAACCGAACTCAGCAAATTCAACACCGGTATCGGCATTGATGGCTTTCAGGTTCCAAATGTAGATGTGACCTGTTTCATTAGTGCCACCCCACTCCGGCTTACGGATAACCTTGATTTGGAGGTAAGCATGATCCGGATCAATGTCGTTGTTACCTTCATAGTGATGATAACCCTGTTGGAAATTGCCGCCGCTGTAATCTTTACCCATATTATTACCGGCACGGGCAAGCATCGGAGCATCCATATAATAATCGAAGGTATACTTTACATGCTGAGTCGTCCAAGCGCTCTTCGGACGGCACATGAAATAAGTATCATTTCCATCCGGATTCTGAACAGTAGTAAAGTCAAAGATACCGACTAAACCGTCTTCATCAACAGTGAATCCTTCAACTTCGGCCTGGGATTTCGTGATGCCGCACTTTGCGCAAACCAAATTAGCAGTACCGCCGGCCTGGCAGGTAGCAGCCTGAACGTCAACCTGCTGATAGTTGTGCAGACCGTCAACGCAGATCGGCAGATCGGCCTTGGTCATCGTTTCATAGAGATAGTTCTGACCGCCGTTGCACGCCCACTTAATTACATAAGTGTTGGGCAGAACATTGCCGTCAGCATCCTTAAACTGGGCATTCCACAGATAATATTCACCAGAGGCAAATACGTGGAAAGCGATACCGGTTGCAGAAGCAAACTGCGAACCGTCACCGCCCTGTGCGGCTTTTGCATCAACATTTGCCGACGGAGCATCAGCAGTAAAGCTGAACTCAATGTGACCTTTGCCTGCAGAACGATAGTTTGCATACTGAGGTCCGGACCAACCACTGGCAAAGCCCCATGCACCATTGGTGAAGAAGCCGTTAGCAACGGTGTAATAATCTACCGAGAAGGTGTAGGTTTCACCCTCAACCAAATCGGTATTCAAAATGCCAACCTGAACATCGTTTTCCGTGTTATGGTTGGATTTCATGTGGTATGCAGCATTAGCAGTCGTGGGAGCTGCTTGAGCAGATACCGTTGCCGCGCCGATGCAGGTGAACAATGTCATGATCATGCACAACGCAAGCAAAACGCTAAGGGATTTTTTTGCTGTTTTCATTTTGAGAATTTCTCCTTTCATATTTTATATAAAATCGCCATTGTTCAATAAATAGCGAATTATACCAAACTATGCAGTACAGACAATAAGCCAAAATAAATAATTATCTTTTTGTTCATTATATTACAATGAACGATAATAATCAATAACATTTTGTTGAGAAAAGGTTATGAATTGTTGTCATTTTGTTGTTGACAACACAACAATAAGTATGGTATTTTATAAATACAGAAGATTCAGGAGGGTTGTTTATGGATTTTGAAAACATACCGCAGCATTCCTATTATATGATCACCAGCGATAATTCCGAAAACAAACAAATATATATGGATCATTTCGGTTGGGATAAGTGCAATGGTACAAGACGTCGGTTTTACTGTTACAGAGATATCTATTTGCTGCACTATATCCAAAAGGGCTGCGGCACGCTGAATATCAACAGCCAGAATCATCAACTGCGCGCCGGTGATATTTTTCTGATCCGGCCCAATCAGCCGGCGGTCTATTCCCCGGATGACGTTGATCCGTGGGAATACTACTTTTTTGCCTTTAACGGTCCGATGGCCGAAAGTCTGATCGAAAATACGATATTCCATCACAACAACTCGGTATATACGCTCGAAAATGATGCTGTCGCGGAAACGATTTTCAACATGAAAGACGGTTTTGACAACGCGATTTCCAAAGAATTCTACACACTGGAAAAACTGTTTCATCTCTTACAACTGCTTGCGCATAATGAACCGGACCAAGTTCAGGACGGTAAAGTGAATATGAACGAAGTGAGTACTTCCGCCTATTACACCGAACGCGTAACAAAATATATACACACAAATTACAATACGCCCATCACCGTAAATGCCATTGCGAAAGAACTGAACATCAACCGCAGTTTACTGTACAGTTATTTCAAAAAAGAGACCGGGATGGATATTATTACCTATATGATCAATATCCGGATGCAGCACGCGTGCGAATGGCTCAGCATGACCTCTATTCCAAGCAATACGATTGCCGGCATGGTTGGATATAATAACTATACTTCTTTCCAACGCGCATTCACCCAAAAGGTCGGAGTGACCCCAGGACAATACCGAAAAAACACCCAAAAATCAACGGTCCGAAATACAGCAACGCAAATGATAAATAAGTGATAAAATGATCCGATCGATTATTCGACCGGATCATTTTAATATAGATCACATAAAATATGCCGTATTACGAAACCAGCAGGCCAATAATCTTACAGGATCCGGCGGTTGTTTTGATCGTGACCGTGTGCGTACCGACCGTATCGCCGATATAAACCTGCTTGCCCATGGCGTGACCGACCCCGGTATTCGGATCGATTTCCGCCACCTGAACGCCGTCGACCAACACCGAAAACGGCGCCGCGGTCGTATTGCTGTCAACTTCCTCAAACGCAACACCGATGTACTGCGCGGAAACATTTGAAAAAACAAGCTGTGCAGTCGGCTCGGTTGTTGTCCAGTATCCGGAAAAACCGTGGATAGAATCCGTCACATTCGCAGTAAAGCGGCGCATTTTCGGCTGACTGTTATGCACCGTCAGCATGGTGCCGTTTTCAAAAGGCGCGTTTTTATCAGTAATCGCATCGAAATCCGGTTCGGTATCGGTAACGGTCGATTTGGCAACCTTATCAAAGTATGCCGCGATCATTTTCGCGATCAAACCGTGCCCCGTCGTATTGGGATGAACCTGGTCAAATTGCAGATCGGACCAGTTGATAACACCGTTATTCAAAAGCGGCTCGATCATATCTTTGTATGAAAGCATCGGCACGCTGTATTTCTGCGCAATTTCCAGTTCATCATTCTGGGAATTTTGTAATTGACCGTTCACCTTCACCGCCATCGCCACGCCGATCACCGCAGGGTTGCTTTCGCAATTCCAGATTCTATTGATCAAACTTTCAAAGGATGCCTGATAAAGTGCATAGCCCGCATCATCATTCACGGCAAAATCAACAATGACGATATCGGGATTCTGTGCCAGAACCGCCTCGGCACGATGCACACCAAGATAAGAAGTTGTCGCGCCGATCCCCGCATTCAGTTCCGTTATAGTCGCCTGTGGATATTTCTGCTGCAACAGACTGACCAGTTGCGTCGAATACCGGTTGGTAAGTTGCGGATCGGCAAAATATCCTTCTGTAATGGATCCGCCGATAAACGCGATCCTGACCGCTTCACCGTTCTTCAAAAGTGACATTTTTTCAGAAAGGCGGGCCCGATTTCCCGCATACAATACGGAGTCGGTTTTCATTTGCGCTGTTAAACTACCACCCAAAACGTACTCCCCTGCTTCGGATTCAGACTGATAAGTATCGCGACCGATCGTTGTGTAGATCACAAAACTATTTGCCGGAATAACATCTGTAAAAGTATTATTGATACCGACGATCATGCTGTCAGGATTGATCATCGTCGCAGAACTGTCCGGATATACATCTTCCGGATCATAACAAATACGGTACATCGTCGCGCCGTTAAGAGAACGATTCAGATTGGCCGTTACGTTCATGGCGGTACTGTTGGTATTGACTACCGCGATCGACTGTGTACCGTCATCATTTTGAACCATCGTGGCATAAACACCGGACGTACCGCTTCCGGCGTAAACATCCGAACCGCGTTCGCCCATATACCGGGACAGCATGGCGTACGCATAATACGGTGCGTACGGAACCGCGCTTTCGGTCAGCGTTGGCGCAAGACCGATCACGTGAACGCCGTTTTCAAACTCCCACGTTGTCGAACTGCGTCCGGGCCATTTGATTTCAAACAACTGCCACAACAAGGAATTTTCAACCCCGTTGTTCATAGCCGCAATGATTTCCTGCGCGTACTGGGTACCCATAATACTGTCTTCCTGAACGGCGGTAATACCGTCACTTCGGAACGAATAGTTATATTCATCCATCCAATACGCCTTGCCGCGTTCATTTGCAAAAGACACAAACTGATCAAACATTGCGGTATATTTCTGATAATTATCAGTATAAGCGTCTTCCTTGGAATACAAACCGTTCAATCCCGGCCAGTGCGGCGCATAGAAATGGAACGAATAAACGTCGATATAATCTTTCAGACCGTCAAAATGCAGAAGATCGTTTGTTACGGAATCGGTATGAGTCGAATCACCGATTGCAACATTCGGTCCGACTATTTTTACCAGATCACGGTTTCCGGCGTTTTTCAGTGCCGCATCCGCCGACGCGACCAAATCGGTGTAATCCAGCCAGTAATCATTGCCACTACCGGAAACACCCGGTTCGGTAAACATGACCACATGCGTGATATTGGTATATCCGCAGCGGTTGATCAGATAATCGACCGATTCATTGACCCATGCTCCGTAAGCCGCGATCGTTTTCGCCTTGCCATTTTGCTTATAGTATGCGTTCAGCGCATTAACAACTGCAGAGCCGCTGTTATTATTCCAACCGTCATAACAAGTATAGGTCTGTTCAAAAATATCGCTGATCGACCAGCTCATGTTCAGTGCGACCTCAATATCGTTGTCTTTCATGACCTGCAGCCAGTATTTCAGCGCCGTCATCCGGTCACGACTGTATGTGTACGTTATGGTATTACGAACGGAATTATACGATGCGTTGAACGTTTCATCGTAATAAGAACGCACCATGTTGATTCCCATTGATTTCATACGGGAAATTTCGGTATTGATCTGCGAAGGCGTATATCCGTTATTATAGATATACCCCTGCGCGACGGCATTGGCACCCTGCCAGTTTTCCTGCACCGCGGTCGTGTTATCAACAGTCACGGTGGCGTTGCCGCCCGGTTTGACTGCTAAGCGCCACCGGTCGGCCTCCAATGCCTCCAACTGGATTCTGCTGACGGAGAACGGTTTACTGTACGCGTATTTGGTCAGACCGTTTTCGGTATAGCCGACGTAAAACCGCGCGGCGATATAATTTTTGCTCTCGACAGTCGGGTCGGTTACCGCTACGGTGTATCGAACACCACCGATCACATCGCTTTGCGGACGGCTGACAGGTACTTTCCGGATATAAGGATCCAGCGTAGAAACGGTCATATTTTGCGGCGCGTGATATCCCAACGCCAGCAAATAACCCTTTGAAACGGGACGAACAGTCTTTCCCTCATCCGTTACATAATATTCGCCGCTTGCATCGGTCGGCAGACTTAAAGCAAAACGAACGTCACCGTCATCGGTCCTGGCGGAAATTTTTCCGAAGTTATTATTCAGTGCCACCAACGTTCCGGAAGCTGTGACATTGGTCGGTTTTGATACCGAAAGATTCAGCGCGGTCGTTCCTTCAATATCACCAATCACCCGGAAAGTGGAAGTGGCGATATTCTCTGTTTTATTTGCAGAAGAAGACGCGGTGACATTGACCGTTCCGACAGCCGGAGTCGGTTCGTTTTCACCGGCATATTTCAGTTCAGTCAACAGCGAACTGCTTGTAGGATCCCATCCACGGTATATACGGATATAATCGATCTCCATCACAACACCCGGATACACCATAACGGACAGCGTGTTCTGTCCATCAGCCGCAGGCGGATTGGAATGTGTCGGGAAACTGATAACGGTCCATTCATTTAAGGTTTCAACGTCAACATAATTCTGTGCCGGGTAATAATTGGCCTCATTCACACGAACATTCATTTCATATCCGTGAATATCCCGCGATTCCCCGGTACAGCGCACACGCATTGAAAAATAGGTCGGCTGCGGCATGCTACTCAGCGCACTGCCGGTCGTATTGGTATACCGAATACTGTTTGAAAAATCAAAGTCTTTTTTGGTTTCATCATATGTTGCGTCAATAACCATCCGATCGACCGCCGGTGTAACGACATTTGTCGCAGATGCCGATATACCGGACGTACCGACAGCGGCAGAAGTCGAAACATATTGCAATATAGTCGGATCATATTCAATACCGTATTTATATGA
>JAZUFP010000166.1:0-2384 GCA_045640765.1 Acutalibacteraceae bacterium | reverse complement strand
TTTTGCTGTCCCAAGTGTAATATTCGCCTTCGCTGTCAATGTAACCGACCGTGTCGATAACCGGCAGTATTTTGCGAAGATTCAGTAAATATTCATTGAAGGGTGAAAGATCTATGTCTGCCGTCTGCAAGACAAGTGATGACAAATAATTGACGCTCATCCGTTCGATATATTCTTCTTCAATATCATAATTCGCCCAGATATAGAACGGTGTGATATGGCGGTTCTGCGACTGTTCTGTCGTTAGCGAATTGAGATTCTTTACGCCCATGACTTCGGCGATAAATTCATTTTCAACCGATGGCTGATGATCGCCGAACATGCAAATCACAGTCGGTTCTTTTACTTTGCTGAAATAATTCAACAATTCTTTGAAAGCGGTATCGGTGCGTTTGATCAACGAAAGATATTGGTTCGCTTTCGGATAATTGCCTGTGGTTGATTTGAGACGAATCGCCTGTTTGAAATTATCGTAGGTGTTCAGATATCCGCCGTGATTCTGCATGGTGACATTAAACATAAAGTACGGTTTTGAAGTGTCACGGTTTTCATAGTCATTGATCAGATATTTGAAATCATACGAATCACTGACGTATTGACGCAGTAAAACATCCTGTTGCGGATGGATCTGACGGTCAAACGCGACAAGCGCTTCCGGATCGGTTGCGAAATCCTGATACGAGGAGAGATATTCGGCGGTAAACATATCAGACAAGCTGATAAAACGGTCAAATCCCATATTTTCATAAACAGCGACACGGTTCCAACCGGTGGAATAGTAAGGATGAAATGCTCTTGATGAATAGCCCTTATCTTCCAACGTTGAAACGATGGTCGCAAGCGGTTGCTTGACGTACAGCATATATGCGTTACTGCCGGACGGTAAAAAAGCCGTTGAATGGCCGGTAAGGAATTCAAATTCCGTATTGGAAGTACCGGCACCGATCACCGGAACGTACAGATTACCCTTGATCGTGTTCTTCTTCAAACTCTGCATGAAGGGCATATAAGGTTTATTGGTCTTGATTTTTCCCAAAACGGACAGATCCGAAAGAGATTCGTTCATAATGCAGATGATATTCGGAGTATTTTCTTTGTGATATTTGTTGTGATGATCCTCCGATTCCACAACTTTATCGACGATTTCCGGTACTTTTTCTTTGGAATAACCGGTCGGGGGAGCCGGATTGGTCAGATACCGCGTGTTCAGGAAAAACATCAGGGAGAAACCGTAATTATTATATCCGCGTGACTGATTCCAAAAATCGGGTACGATACCCATATTAACAAAGAAAGAAGTAGCGTAATAAACTACAAAAACCGTCAAAGAAAGAACGCCGGAAACGGTGCGCGTAATGATTTTTGTGCGTAATTTGAAAACCGGAGTATTGATTTTCAGCGTGAGCGTCAGTACGATCGCCATCAGCAGCGTGGCGGTGATGATGCCGTAGGTCGGTTTGTAGTTATAAGTGCCCGCAACGTTGACTGCCGTTTTGAAACCCAGAAAATCCATAGGTAAAAACGGTGTGCCGCGGAATTCGGAAATATAGTTGTGTGCGATCCCCAGACCGAACAGGGGAAGGTTAACGATCAGCAAAGTCCACTTGAAACTGCCGGTGACTGCAAACAGTAAGCAATAGAATAACAACAGCAGCAGATAATTACCGATAAACCCGAGATAGGTCATATCGTATACAAAAACGTTGTTCAGGCATTCAAGTGTGGTGATCATCAAAAAAGGCATTGCGGCAAAAGCGGCCCAGTGCAGGATCTTGCTGAGTAAAGTGTTTTTGACGTGGATCTGCAACGCAATGAAAATACCGACGAAAAACGGCAATATAAGGGAGGCACCCAAAACCAGCCACTTGGTGCTGAAAGTCTGTTCGGTATATGATTGATGCAGAATAGTTACAAAAGCCAAAAGGACGGCGGTAATGCCGCAACCGATCAAACGGGACCATTTTGTTGTGCGAACGGTAAAATTATTGACAAAGAATTTTTTTATGTTTTGAAACAAAGCTGTTTCGCGAAGTGTCATTGACGATTACCTCTTTAAGTAAATGTTATTCTAATTAAACATAATAACATATTTCTTGGAAAAATTCAATAGAAAAAGCGGCCGCAAATGCAGCCGCAAATAATTATCGGTTCAAAAACGCGTCAATGGATTCGTCACTGTGGAAATCAATATCGGCGGACAAATCAGCAAGCGACCAGTTTTCGGTCAGAACGCTGACAGCACCCGGCGCAACACTTTTTAACGTACTTAAACTTTCGATTTCAATAAACTGATTGTTTGTATAGGTTTCAAAAGAACAGTTGTTGTCCGGATACGCTTTCGGATGTTCGGTTTCGTATTTTTTACAGAAAACTTCGTTATTCAA
>JAZUFP010000165.1:0-7628 GCA_045640765.1 Acutalibacteraceae bacterium | reverse complement strand
ATTTATTTAAATGAAATTCTTATCAAACAAACCATTCGGGATGATTGTCAAAACTGTCCTGCTCGGTAATTTCCCTTATAACACGGCAAGGAACGCCGACCGCAAGACTGTTTTCGGGAATATCCCGAGTTACAACCGAACCTGACCCGATTACGCAACCTGATCCAATTGTCACACCCGCATTAATCGTAACGCTCCCTCCAATCCAGCAATTGTTGCCGATCACAACCGACTCACACCTTTCAAGATTAGTTGTGCATCCTGTTTTCTCATTAACAAATGAATTACGCTCCTGCCAGCGCAAAGGATGAATCGGCGTCAGTATAGAACAGTTCGGACCGATAAACACATTTTCACCTATCGTTACATAGTTTTCGTCCAAAACGGTAAAGTTAAAATTGGCGTATGAGTTTTTTCCCATGCTGATATGCGTACCGAAATCAAATTGAATTGGTCCTTGAAGATATACTCCTTCACCCCTGTCAGGCATCAGTTCCGCCAGAATGCGCTCTCGTTCCTCGGCATCGTTTTCCGATGTCATGTTGTACAGACGGCAGAGCTCATGCGCACGCGCCCTCTGCTCGGGCATTCCTTCGCTGAAAGGGTCGTATATCTTCCCTGCAAACATTTTATCAGTTTCTGTCATTGCCTTTTTTTCGTTATGCTTTTCCATAAAAAACTCCTGTACAAATTCAAATTTATCTGCACGTTTAACGAGCATCGGATTTTGCCGTACAAAATCCATCATCCGAAAATACTTCCTTATCCACCCGAAAGTATTCCTTACGCAGACCTTTTTGTGATTTTACGGAAAAGATTTTTCAGCAGGTCGGGTTTGATAAACACAAACGGATAAACGACGGCGCAAACCGCCAACGCCGCAAAAACGTCAATGACCGAGTGCTGTTTCAAGAAAACGGTGGAAACGCTGATCAGTATGCCGCTGAAAACGAAAAAGAACCGCCAACCCGCTTTGGAAAACAGTTTGCTGTCCCACGCGGAAAAGGTTACCGCCAACGATCCCAAAACGTGGATGGACGGACAGACGTTGGTGTTGGTATCAAAGGCGTAAAACGCGGCGACCCAGCGCGCCATGAAATTATTGCTTTCAATGACCGGCCGCAGATTCTGCTCGGTGGGATAAATAAAGTAGATCAGGACGGTCATCGAATAGGTGCCGATGACGAAATACATATACTTTTTGAACGCCGGGATATCATACAGCAGGGAATAGAACAAAAAGCCGAAAATGAAAACGAACCAGTATATGTACGGAATAAAAAACCATTCACAGAACGGTATGATATCGTCCAGCGCCGGCCAGTATACCGGATGATAGTGGACGGGGAAAATGTTTGGGAATACAGATGGCAGAACTTCCTGACAGTAAAAGAACAGTCCGAAAACGGGCCAGAAAATCAACAACAGCAAATGTCGGAATTCTGGTTCGTTCAGCCGTCGGAAACGAAATTGGCGATAATCAATGGGTTTCATACGCTGACTCCATAACGATAGTTGATTTGAAAACAGTATAGCATATTCATTGCCGACAGACAAGTATTTTTATTTTTTTTGTAAATATTTTGTGTTTTGGACTTGCATATCGACACAATATGTGGTATAATGCGATAGAATATTAAAAGGAGGACTGGGGCTTTTTATGGATAAAATAAAGAAAAGCATGTTTGGCGGTTATAATAAAGCCGAAGTCGACGCGAAGTTCTGGGATCTTGAAAAACGTGCTGAAAGAGCCGAGGCCGAGTTTGCGAAAGCCAGTGAAAACTGTGAAAACTTATTGCAAACTGCTGAACAGCTGCGGCAAGAGCTTTCCGTTCAGGAAGCGCGCAACGCCGAATTGCAGGCCAATCTCGAAGAGATCAAGGCCAATCCGCCTGCTGACAGTTCCGTTATCGGCAAAGTATATCTGCACGCCTATGAAACGGGTGCCGAAATCGCCGGTACCGCCAAAGATCAGGTAAACGATCTGCTGACGGATCTGAATAATGTTTTTGACACCAATCAGTACGAACTGAAAAACGCGACCAACGGTCTGGTTTCGGTCGGGCAGGAAATCAGTGCTTTGATCGACCAGATGAATCAAAAGACCAACACGCTGCAAGAGATTCTTTCCTCCTTTATTGAGAAGGCGTCCAATATCCCCAATGCCTATACGGGCGTGGCGCAGATCAAAGACGCGACTGACAGACAAATCAACGATGCGATCGGAAAATACGAAAAATCGGCACAGCCGTTTTTGGAACTGCTGCCCGATGCCGAGCAGCCGATTGGCAAACCGGAGGAACAGAATGATCCGTCTTTTAAGGTGATCGTTCCGCCGGAAGATGATGCCGCGGATGATCAGCCGGTCGTCCCGACAACGGAGGTGCCGGAAGAAACCACGGAACCGGAAACCGCCGGAGATATTACGGATTTTTTGGTGGAAGCACCGCAGGAACCCGTCGCAGAACCTGCTGCGGAACCCACAACTGAACCTGTAACGGAACCTGTAACGGAACCGAAAGCGGAACAACCGGCGGATCTGCCGGAAAGCGATGTTGTCCGTCAGGCGATGAGCGCGTTGGAACAAGCAGCGGCAATTTTTGATATGCCGCTTCCGCCGAAAAAAGATCTGCGCGTGATCGACCCGAAAAACCCTGAAAAATAATTGACATTTTGATTGGTAAGTGCTATAATATTTTTATAGTATTTATATTATAAGGCCTTGAGAAAGAAAAGTACCTGCGGAAACGGTGTGCAGAGAACCGTGTGGGGTGAAATCACGGTGACACGCCCGTTGGGAAGAACACTTTTTAGCCGCAAACCGAACCTCCGGACGGAGCAGTAGGGGCGACGTGTCCTGCGCGTTAAGCAGGTACGGCTGTACGGTCGGATCGAGAGATCGTTTTGAAAAAAACGGTAAATTAGGTGGCACCGCGAATGTTAAGCGTCTATTCGTCCTAATAAAAGGGACTAATGGCGCTTTTTTTACTTTTTTTGAGGGAGTGTTCTGTATGAAACACATTGATCTGTACGAAATCTTTAACGATGAATCCTATCTGCAAAAGCAGGTCACGGTCTGCGGCTGGGTCCGTACTTCGCGTGATTCCAAAAACATGGCTTTTTTGGAATTGAATGACGGTACCACCCTAAAACATCTGCAAATCGTCATCGACAAGGCCGTGATCGCCGATCCTTCTGCTTACATGAAACTCGGCACATCGCTTTCGGTCGTTGGAACGGTCGTTCCGTCCGTTGTCAATCAGGGTACGGTGGAAATCAACGCTGAAAACATTACGGTACTCGGTGTTTGCCCGCCGGAATATCCGCTGCAGAAAAAACGCCATACGCTGGAATATCTGCGTACCATGCCGGCATTGCGTGTCCGCACCAATACTTTTAACGCGGTTTTCCGTGTGCGTTCGGTCGTGTCGGCCGCCATTCACGAATATTTCCAGAGCCGTCACTACGTTTACGTCCATACGCCGCTGATCACTGCCAGTGACTGCGAAGGTGCCGGTGAAATGTTCCGTGTCACCACGGTCGGCGTCGAGGACGGCTATAAGACCCAGGCGGAAGCCGATGAAAACGATTTCTTCGGCCGCCGTGCCGCGCTGTCCGTTTCGGGGCAGCTGGAAGGTGAAGTCGCCGCCATGGCGCTGGGCAAGATTTATACGTTCGGTCCGTCTTTCCGTGCTGAAAAGAGCAATACGCCCCGCCACGTCGCGGAATTCTGGCACGTTGAGCCCGAAGTGGCTTTTGCCGAACTGCCCGATATTATTGAGATCGCCGAAGAAATGATCAAGCACATTATCCGTGCCGTGTTGGAAAAATGCCCGAATGAACTGAAATTCTTCGATGCGCATTTTGAAAAGGGTCTGATCGAAAAACTGGAAAGCGTCGTCAGCAACGATTTCGCCGTCATGACTTATACCGAGGCGGTGGAAAAACTGCTTGCCTGCGGGGAAGAATTCCAGTATCCGGTTTACTGGGGATGTGATCTGATGACCGAGCATGAGCGTTATATCACCGAACAGATCTGCAAAAAACCGGTTTTCCTGACCGATTATCCGAAAGAGATTAAATCGTTCTATATGAAACAGAATCCGGACGGTAAAACGGTCGCCGCGACCGATCTTCTGGTGCCGGGTGTCGGCGAGATCATCGGCTGCAGCGAACGCGAGGCGGATCTCGATAAACTGCTGACCGCCATGAACGATCGCGGAATGTCGCTGGACGAGTATGAGGATTATATCAGTCTGCGCCGGTTCGGCTCGGTTCCGCACAGCGGTTTCGGTCTGGGCCTTGAACGGATCATCATGTACGTAACGGGTGTCCAGAATATCCGTGACGTGATCCTGTACCCCAGAACCGTCGGCAGTATTTCTTAATGATCAATGATGCGATAAAGAGGATTTTTTATGAAAAAATATATTCCGAAATTAGACGTGCTTACGACCCAACTTGCCATTCGCTCTCTGCGCCACCGTTTTGAGGAAAATCTGTGTGACGCACTCAATCTGCGCCGTGCTTCGGCACCGTTGTTCGTTATGCGCGGCAGCGGTCTGAATGATGATTTAAGCGGTGTGGAGCGTCCGGTCGCTTTCGATATACTGGATTCGGGCGAAACGGTCGAGGTGGTGCACAGTTTGGCAAAATGGAAACGCATGGCGCTGAGAAAATACGGTTTTGCACTGCATACGGGACTGTATACCGATATGAACGCCATCCGCCGGGATGAACACTGTGACAGCATTCATTCCCTTTACGTGGATCAGTGGGACTGGGAAAAGGTGATCGCCCGTGAAGACCGTAACGAAGCGTTCTTAAAAGACACCGTTCGCCGCATCTATGCCGCTGTGCTTGCCACCGCGGACAGCGTGGAACGGAAATATCCCGAACTGGATAATTATCTGCCGCGCGAGATCGCCTTTATCACCACACAGGAGCTGGAAGACCGTTTTCCCGATCTGACCCCGAAAGAACGTGAAAATGCCATCGCGAAAGAAACCGGTGCGGTTTTCCTGATGCAGATCGGCGGAAAACTCAAAAGCGGTCAGAAACACGACGGGCGCGCGCCGGATTATGACGACTGGTCACTGAACGGCGATATTTTGGTCTACAACCGCGTGACCGACGCCGCGTTTGAACTTTCCTCGATGGGCATTCGCGTGGATGAAGAAAGTCTGCTGCGTCAGCTGACCGAAGAAAACTGTCTGGATCGTTTGGAACTGCCGTTCCATAAGGCGCTGATGAACGGTGAACTGCCGTTGACGGTCGGCGGCGGTATCGGCCAGTCCCGCCTTTGTATGCTTCTGCTTCAAAAGGCGCATATCGGTGAGGTGCACGCGTCGGTCTGGCCCGAACGGGAACTGGAACGCTGTAAGCAGGCGGGCATTGAATTACTGTAATGAACACCTTTGATAGAATCTACGAGCAGGTTCGGCGCGTCCCGGCGGGACGGGTCGCTACCTATGGGCAGATTGCCGTCATGGCGGGCAATCCGCACTGGTCACGTGTGGTCGGGTACGCGCTTCACGTTAATCCCGACCCTGCCTCGGTCAAATGTCATCGCATCGTCAACCGTTTCGGTGAACTGACCGAAGCGTTCGCGTTTGGCGGCAAAGCCGAGCAGGCACGGCGATTAGCGGAAGAAGGCGTTTTTCTTTCGGCTGACGGTCGTGTCGATCTGATCCGTTACGGGATCAGACCCGAAGATTTGCTCTCAACGGATTAAAGGGGAATGACGATATGCTGGAAAAGAAATTGTTGCTGAACAATATGGATAAATTGCGTCGGTTTGTGGAAATCGCTTCGGCGCAGAGTTATGATATCGAACTGGTTTCCGGTCGCTTTCATGCGGATGGAAAATCCATGATCGGTATTTTCGCGCTGGACCTGACCCGACCGGTCACTATGGTCGCGCACGGTCTTTCCTGCGGTGATTTACTGCGACAGATACAACCTTTCCTCTGTGATAAAAAATAGGAGTTTTAGCGAGAATGGATTTTGCTCTTTTGCGCCGGAAACTGATCGAAAAGGATTTCGGCACGATGAATGACCGCCAGTTTGAGGCGGTCACAACGGTGGAAGGACCGCTTTTGGTACTTGCGGGCGCCGGCAGCGGAAAAACCACCGTGCTGGTCAATCGAATTGCCAATCTGGTACGTTACGGAAACGGCTACCGTTCCGACTATGTACCGTATTATACACCCGAAGACGTTGCCGCCGCGGAAGGTTATCTTAACGGCGAAAACACCGTTTTGCCCGACCGCGTATTCGCGGTCGATGCGCCGCGCCCGTGGGAAATACTTGCCATTACCTTTACCAACAAAGCGGCAGGTGAACTGCGTGACCGTATCAACACGAAACTGGGCGCCGGCGGAGAGGACCTGTGGGCAGGTACTTTCCATTCGATCTGCGGAAAAATCCTGCGCCGCAACGCGGATCGGATCGGGTTTTCTTCTCATTTTACGATTTATGATACCGATGATCAGCGCCGCCTGATGAAAACCATCATGCGTGAAAACAATATCGACGAAAAGTTCCTGCCGCATAAGGCGGTCCTGGGCGCGATCAGCGCGGCAAAGGACGAACTGGTTACCCCGGCTGAAATGGCACAGACCACCGGCAGTGACGTCCGGCAGAAAATGATCGCGGAATTGTACCGCATGTATCAGCACCGCTTGCAGGAAGCCGATGCCATGGACTTTGACGATATGATCACCCAAACGGTGCGCCTGCTGCGTGAAAACGCCGACGTTTTGGAGTATTACAGCGGAAAATTCCGCTATATCATGGTGGACGAGTATCAGGACACCAACCACGCGCAGTACGTTCTGATCAGTCTGTTGGCAACAGTTCACGGAAACCTTTGCGTGGTCGGCGATGATGACCAGAGTATATACCGTTTCCGCGGCGCGACCATTGAAAATATTTTGAATTTTGAAGAGGAATTTCCGGGCGCAAAGGTCATCCGTCTGGAACAGAACTACCGTTCCACCGGCAGAATACTGGACGCCGCTAACGCCGTGATCCGGCATAACATCGGCCGGAAAGGGAAGACGCTGTGGACGGCGGCGGGCGAAGGTGATAGGATCACGCTGTATACCGCCCCGGACGAGCGGCAGGAAGCACGGTTCGTCACCGACGCGATTCTGGACAGCGTCCGCGCCGGCGCGTCCTATTCCCAGCACGCAGTGCTGTACCGCATGAACGCGCAGTCGGCTTCACTTGAAAACGCCTTTGCGCGCAGCGGTATTTCTTATAAAGTTATCGGCGGATTCCGTTTCTTCGAGCGGAAAGAAATCCGTGATATTCTGGCTTATTTAAGCTTGATCAATAATTCGCGGGACGATATTCGTCTGCGCAGGATCATAAACGAACCCAAACGGGGGATCGGGGACACGACCGTTTCCCATGCTGCCGAAATTGCCGAAAACCTGGGACTTTCTCTGTTTGAGGTTTTCGCTCACGCGGCGGATTATCCGTCACTTTCCCGCGCGGCGGCAAAGCTGAAAGAGTTTTGCGTGATGATCGATGAACTGATCGATCTTTCCGAAACCGTTTCATTAAGTGAACTGTTCGCGGCCGTTGTGTCCCGTACGGGATACGAGGCGGCATTGCTTGCC
>JAZUFP010000164.1:0-2422 GCA_045640765.1 Acutalibacteraceae bacterium | reverse complement strand
TGAAGCAAATATCTGATAATTTCATTTGAATATTAGGTCGCCGGGGGGAAACCCCCGGCGACAATAATGCAGGGGAGAGTCTTATGATGAACCGAAAACGTACGACCGTTCTTTTGGTGATTGTGTTCATGGTAGGATTGTCCCTTATATTATATCCTACGATCAGTAATTACTGGAATACACGTCATGCTTCCACACTGATTGCCGATTATGATCAGGCAGTGGATCTGATGGATGATAACACCCGTCTTGAAATGCTGGAAAAAGCCAGGGAGTATAATCATTCACTGACCCCCGGAACGGCGGCTTATCGCATTTCGTCGGAACAGCAAAAAATTTATAATAATATACTGAACATCGGCGGAACAGGCGTTATGGGCTATGTTGAAATTCCGGCCATATCGGTTTCTTTGCCGATTTATCACGGCACCGATCCCGAAATACTGCAAATCGCCGTTGGTCACTTGGATTGGACTTCGTTACCGGTGGGCGGAAAGGGAACGCACGCGGTGCTTTCCGGTCACCGCGGATTGCCCCGTGCCCGATTATTTACCGATCTGGACGATTTGCAGATCGGCGATATTTTTCTCATACGCGTATTGAATGAAACCCTGACCTATGAAGTGGATCAAATCGTGACCCGCGAGCCGCAGCAAACCGATGATCTGAAAATCGTTTCGGGCAAGGATTATTGCACGTTGGTGACCTGTACCCCGTATGGGGTAAACTCCCACCGCTTACTGGTGCGGGGACACCGTATTGAAACGACTTTGCAGAACAAATTGCGTGTCACGGCGGATGCGGTGACGATTTCCGAAAACCAGGTCGCTCTGGTGCTCGGCATCGCTCTGTTGATATTACTGGTTTTGATTTTTGTCCTTTTGCCTTATCGAAAACGTCGAACCGACGATTCGGAACTGACGGATCCGTTTGGAGATGAACCCGAAAAATAAAGATTGAGAAAGGAAGAACGCCAGATGTATAAAGTATTGTTGGCGGATAATGGATATCTATCCGATTCCGGCATGGCTGCGCAGGCGCTTTTTGCTGAACTGGATTTATTTTTCGTCGGTACGGCACGCAGTGGAAAATCGGCGGCGAACATGATACACGAACACCGCCCGGATATCGTTCTTTCGGCTGTTTCTTTTTCGGATATGACGGCGATCAAATTGATGGAACAATGCAAAGGGAATGAGTATAAAACGCGTTTTATCATTCTGGGGGAAGATGTTTCTTTCCAAACAGTACGGTCAATGTTTCGCGCCGGTGCGTATGATTTCTGGCGTATTCCGCTGAACGAACCGGAATTGATCCTGCATTTGAAGAACGCAGTTTCGGATATTCAAAAAGAACATCGACCGATCGGTTCCGGGAATGATTATTCCACTGTTGCCCGGGAAATGCTTTTTTTCGGCACGGCGGTCGATCCCACCTTTTCCGAAACGGAAGTCCGGCAGTCTTTCCGGGCGTTGCAGATAAAGGTGCCGCCGACCGGTAATTTTGCGGTTTGTCTGCGTTTTTTTACATGGAAAGCTTTTGACGATGAAAACTTTTGCGAAACCGTTGATAAGGTGAATCGCTATTTGCTGAAAATGACTTCATATGAATTCGGCAACGATCATCTGAAACATATCAGCAGTACACGGTGTAAAATTTTCGTTGTTCATCCGCGGAACGGTCTGGAACAGCTGCGGACGTTTTTTGAAAAAATATCCGCTGAAATTGAAACAAATTTTCCGTTCTATTCAGTCCGTGTCGGTATCAGTCAGTGCCTGAATTCTTATAAAGAAATCGTTAAAGGGCTTGGTCAAAGCTGGCAGTTGGCACTGCGGGATCCGATCCGGGAAGGAAACCATGTCAGCTGTCAGGAAGATTGTTTTGATAAAAAAGCACATTCCGAGATCACACGCGCGTGTGATTTCATTGTTTCGCATTACATGGAAGATATTACCGTTCAAGAAATCGCCGAATCACTGTTCATCAGTCCGTCCTATCTCATGCACCTGTTTAAGGAAGTGCAGGGGTGTACGATCAATGAATATCTGACCGACTATCGGGTCAAGGTGGCAAAAATGATGTTGGAAAGCGGACAGTATCGCATTGCTGAAATCGCGCAGCGAACGGGGTACAAGAATACCAAATATTTTTCGCGTGTTTTTCAAAAGGAAACGGGGATGACCCCGTCCGCTTTTCTGAAAACAAATAGTGGACAATCGTAATTACAAGCCCGATTGAAGAGGATTTCAACTTTTCGATCGGGCTTTTTATGTATGAATCCACGCCGACCGCCCTTGTTCGAGTCCCTTTCAATTAGAAATAAAAACAAAGAGCAGTACCTTTCGATACTGCCCTTTGTTTTGGCGCGCTGAAAGGGACTTTACGGCGCTTTGCGCCTTCGCCTCGCTTTGCTCGTTGCCCA
>JAZUFP010000163.1:0-3688 GCA_045640765.1 Acutalibacteraceae bacterium | reverse complement strand
AAATCATTATGATATAATAATTCGGCTGTCCGAATGGACGGCTAATATTACACACATTCCGTCTGAAAACGGGCAGGTGTCAGCATTCGCTGATCCCCGATCATCGACGGGATGGAGGGAAAACCTCAGGAGGAAAAAATTATGTCAGTAGTAACCATGAAACAGTTGCTGGAAGCCGGTGTCCATTTTGGACATCAGACCCGCCGTTGGAACCCGAAGATGGCACAGTACATCTTCACCGAACGTAACGGCATCTACATCATTGACCTGCAGAAGACGGTCAAAAAGTTGAATGATGCGTATATGTTTGCCCGCGATCTTTCGGCAGAAGGCAAGGACATCCTGTTTGTCGGTACCAAAAAGCAGGCGCAGGATTCCATCAAAGAAGAAGCAGAACGTTGCGGAATGCCGTATGTCAGCGCTCGCTGGCTGGGCGGTATGTTGACCAATTTCACCACCATCCGCACCCGTATCAACCGTTTGAATCAACTTCGCACCATGCGTGACGACGGCACCTTTGATCTGTTGCCGAAAAAAGAAGTTATCAAACTCAATCTGGAAATTGAAAAGCTTGAAAAATTCATGGGCGGTATCCAGGGCATGAATCGCATTCCGGGCGCACTGTTCATTGTTGACCCGCGCAAGGAACGCATTGCCGTTGCCGAAGCCAAAAAACTCGGCATTCCGATTATCGCTATTGTTGATACCAACTGTGATCCGGACGAAATCGATGTTGTCATCCCGGGTAACGACGACGCGATCCGCGCTGTCAAACTGTTGGCTGAAACCATTGCTTCCGCTGTGATCGAAGGCCGTCAGGGTACTGACGCCGTTGTCGAAGAAGCAACTGAAGAAACTGAAGAAACCGCCGAAGAAGCGGCTGAATAATTATTGGAGGAAAGAATCATGGCTTTTACCGCAAAAGACGTACAGGCTTTAAGAGAAAAAACCGGCTGCGGCATGATGGACTGCAAAAAAGCGCTGGTTGAATGCGATGGCGACATGGATGCCGCTGTTGACTATTTAAGAGAAAAAGGTTTGGCTTCTCAGGCAAAGAAAGCCAGCCGTATCGCTGCCGAAGGTACTGTTGCCGCATACTGTGAAAACGGTGTTGCCGCGATCGTTGAGATCAATGCCGAAACCGACTTCGTTGCCGGTGGTGACGAATTCAAAAAATTGGCGGACGATGTTGCCGCGATCGCTGCGAAACAGAATCCGGCTGATGTTGACGCTTTGCTGAAAGCTTCCGAAAACGGCCAGACTGTTGAAGAAATGGTTCAGGAACTGTTCCTGAAGGTTCGTGAAAATATGAGCGTTCGCCGCTTCACCCGTTTTGATGGCAAGGTCGTCACTTATATCCACGCCGGCGGTAAAATCGGTGTTATGGTCAAATTTGATACCGATCTGGACGCTGATAATGCTGATTTCATTACCATGGGTAAAAACGTTGCCATGCAGATCGCCGCTATGAATCCGCTTTATCTGGACGCGGCTTCTGTTCCGGCAGAAACTCTTGCCAAGGAAAAGGATATCCTTGTTGCACAGATGAAGGAAGATCCGAAGATGGCCAATAAGCCGGATATGGTTCTGCAGAAGATCGTTGAAGGCAAAATGGGCAAGTACTATAAAGAAAACTGCCTGGTCGAACAGTCCTATGTCAAGGATGGCGATCTGTCTGTCGGTCAGTACGTTGAAAAAGTTGCCAAGGAACTTGGCGCTGCGATCAAGGTCGTTTCTTTTGTCCGTTATGAAAAGGGCGAAGGTATTGAAAAGCGCGTTGATAATTTCGCAGAAGAAATTGCCAACATGGTAAAATAATCGCTTTGTTTTGAGCCGGTAGGGTAATCCCTGCCGGCTTTTTCTTTGTCTACATTGTTAAAGATGAAATTTATTTCTGTGATTTCGCTTGAAAACTAATTGACTTTATTATGGGAATATTGTAAAATAATAATTGAAAATATTTATACAAATGAGGTGCTGTCATGAAACCGGTTTATAAACGTGTACTGCTGAAACTCAGCGGCGAAGTCCTTGCCGGAGAAAAGGATTCCGGTATCGACTTTGATAAGGTTCTTGATGTTTGCGGTCGGGTCAAGACTTGCGTGGATATGGGCGTGGAAGTTGCAATCGTCGTTGGCGGCGGCAATTTCTGGCGCGGTCGTTCCAGCGGGAAAATGGACCGCACGCGCGCGGATCACATGGGAATGCTTGCTACGACCATCAATTCTCTGGCGTTGTGTGACGCGTTGGAACAACTGGGTGTCAATGCGCGGGTGCAAACCGCGATTGAAATGCGGCAGATCGCCGAACAGTATATCCGCAACAGAGCAATCCGTCATTTGGAACGCGGCCGCGTCGTGATTTTCGGCTGTGGCACGGGCAATCCGTTTTTTTCGACGGATACCGCCGCCGCGTTACGTGCGGCGGAAATCGGCGCGGATGTTATTTTCAAGGCAACGAATGTTGACGGGGTATATGACAGCGACCCCAGAACGAATCCGGATGCTGTGAAATTCGATAAACTGTCCCACATGGATGTTCTGCAAAAAGAACTGCACGTTATGGACAGCACCGCTGCTTCACTTTGTATGGATAACGGCATAAAAATTTTAGTGTTCAACCTGGATGATCCCGATAATATCGTTCGTGCTATGACCGGCGAAACGATCGGGACGCTGGTAGAATAATTTTTGGAGGTATTGATTTTATGAATATGACTGAATTGATGGATTATACCAAAGAAAAAATGGAAAAAACGATGGGTTCGTTGGATCGCGAATATAAGGCGATCCGTGCGGGTCGTGCAAACGTTTCCGTTCTGGATCGCGTAACGGTCGATTATTACGGCGTACCGACTCCCGTACAGCAAATGGCGGCTGTTTCCGTGCCGGAAGCCCGTATTCTTATGATACAGCCGTGGGACGCTTCCACCCTGAAAGCGATCGAAAAAGCGATCCTGACTTCGGATATCGGTATCAACCCGACAAACGACGGTCGTGTTATTCGCTTGAACTTCCCGCCGCTGACCGAGGAACGCCGTAAAGAAATTACAAAGGACGTTCGTAAAAAGGCGGAAGACAGCAAGGTCGCCCTGCGGAATTTGCGCCGGGACGCTTTGGATAAGCTGAAAGCCATGAAGAAAGACGGCGATATTACCGAAGACGATGAAAAAGACGGCGAAAAGCAAATTCAGAATCTGACTGATAAGTACAGCAAAAAGGTTGACGAACTCAGCGCGGAAAAAGAAAAAGAGATCATGGCGATCTGATTTTGCAATCAATATATAACTTCGGGCGGGGGTATCTAACTCCCGCCGATTGTCTATCTTGACGTTGAAAACAGGTGAAAGCATGATTTTTCAAAAGAAAAAAAGAACGGCGGAAGAACGCCGGGTGCCGACCCATATCGCTATTATTATGGATGGGAACGGTCGTTGGGCAAAAAAACGCCATTTGCCGCGGAACGCCGGTCATGTTGCCGGCGCGAAAACCTTTAAGGATATTGCCCGCTATTGCAATAAAATCGGTATAAAATATCTGACTGTCTACGCTTTTTCCACGGAAAACTGGAAACGTCCGCAGGCAGAAGTAGACGGAATCATGAATCTTTTGCGTGATTATCTGAAAGACGCGATGAACTTTAAATCGGAAAATATCAAATTGAAATTCATCGGTGATTTTGAACCGCT
>JAZUFP010000162.1:0-1798 GCA_045640765.1 Acutalibacteraceae bacterium | reverse complement strand
ACACCCTGACGGAAATGAAAGCCGCCATGTATGACGACAGCGTTGATGTGCGTGCTTTGGTGAAACGGATCGTTCCAACCTATCAGTATACGCCGAAAGACAGCGGCGATTTCGTTCAAGCTTAAAATGGATCAAGTCTGCGGACGAGCTGTCGGCAGACTTGATTTTTGTTGATAAATCACCTTGGAGGTAATAGTATGGTCAAGATTTCTCCATCCGTATTAACCGCTGATTTTCTGAGATTGGAGTCGGATATCGAGCGGTTGAAAGAAGCGGGTGTCGATATGCTGCATCTGGATGTTATGGACGGTATTTTCGTGCCGAATATTTCATTTGGTGTGCCGATCATTCAGTCCATTCGTAAACATACGGATTTACCGCTGGATGTGCATTTGATGATCGACCGTCCGCATCGGTATATTAAAGAATTTGCTTCGGTTGCGGATTGGTTGGGCTTCCATTACGAGGCCGGATCGGACAATGCCGCGCTGTTGCGTGAAATACGTGATCTCGGCTGTAAGTCCTGTATCACCATAAAACCCTGCACACAGCCGGAGGCAATATTCGATTTATTGCCGCTATGTGATATGGTGCTTGTTATGTCGGTCGAGCCGGGCTTCGGCGGACAAAAATTTATGCCGTCGGCACTGCAAAAACTGACTGTTCTGCGTGAAGAATGCAAGCGTCAAGGATTGGATATCGAATTGGAAGTTGACGGTGGGATCAATGGTGAAACGGCACCGCTGGCTGTAAAGGCCGGAGCGACCGTTTTAGTGGCAGGTAATTATATCTTTTCCGCCGATGACATGGGGGAACGTGTGCGCCAGATCCGTACGCTTGCCGACTGATCAGCCGAACGCGTTGTATAAACCCGTAACAGCGTTATTTTTACAGATGATCCGATCATATTCTTCTGCCGCGGCGATCGCCGTTTTGCCGGTCGTCACGTTGTATTCATCTCGCAGTTGTTCCAGCAGAATATTGGGTATTTTTGTTTGTAACCGGTAGCCGTTTGGAGTTTTATAGAGTTTGCTGTTGTCGTTTCCCGGTCGCATCAACCGGTACAGGCGGCATCCCGCACGGATCATTTCCTCGCTGTTGTCAAATCGGATCAGGCAGACCGAAGAAGCACGCAGACGTTTGTATTTTGACTTTTTCTTGGTCAGTTCTATCGAACAGCCGCCGTTGCGTGGCCGGACGTCAATGCGTACGCTTTCTGTGTTTTGAAAGAAGGCGGTATCGGGAAATGCGCGGCCGATCAGTTCATTCAGCTTTTTTCGCGATTCCGGCTCGGAATAGTTGATCTGATCGTAATTCCCGAAAAGATTATGTACCTCTTCTCCTGAAAGAACAATGCGTAGTTTTCGGTCAAATGCTTCAATTATCATTTCCCAATGCCCTCCGTCTGGTTACTGTATAATAAATTTTATCACGCTGTTTTTCGCCTTTCAAGCGGTTAATTACGGTATATCTGCCTTTGTTTTGGTCATACTGGTCAAAGGTGGTAGTTATGAAAAAATCTTACAGAACATGCAGAAAATCATCGTTTTCCGTTTTTGGACGGACTGCAGCTTTGACTTTTCTGGCTTTGTTGTTGGTTCTGATCGGTTATTTTACCGCATCAGTATTATTTGAATATTATTAATGGGGTTTGCTGTTAAATGGATTATAGTTTTTTGAAAAGCGGTACCGATGTGCGCGGGGTCGCCAGTGACCTTGGCGGTAATGAGGTTCAGCTGACCGAAACGGCGGTTTTTGATATTACCGCCGCGTTCATTTATTGGATTTCTCTGAAAAA
>JAZUFP010000161.1:0-8237 GCA_045640765.1 Acutalibacteraceae bacterium | reverse complement strand
TATTCGATCATAAACGCGTCGTCGCCGGTGCAGTTGTAATAATTATTGACCGACCATGCCACGTCTGAAACGATATGGATCTGCATGATCGGATGACGGGAAACCGGCCAAACCAGTTCTTTTCCGGAAACGCCCGAATTAAACGGATACCGGGCGCCCTTTCTGCCTTCTTCGATCGCGTTTTTTCGCGCTTGTTCCAGCATTCGATAACGGTACAGCAACAGATTTCTGCCAACCTGCGGCATTGTTTCATAAAACACCGGTGACTGATATACTTCACAGTCCCACCAGACCATGCCGGAATAACAATAACCGGTCAGTCCTTTCGGTGCCAGTGAATGCACCGAATCGTTCCGGTTGACGGTGCCCAGCGTATGGAAATTATTGAAACGCAAAGCCGCGTCCGCGGTATCATCACCTTCAATAACGACGTCCAATTCAGCGAAAAACTTTTTGAACGCGTTGACGTGCGCGGTTTTCAGAGCATCGTATTCCGCCGAAGCCGGTGCGGTAAACGCCGCTTTTTCCGGATCGGATACACCGTCCCGTTCCGTGAAGATGCAAATCTTTTTGATCAATTGGTATGTCTTGCCGGATTCGACCGGAAGCTCGGACTTTACAGCGCAGATCCCGTTCTGATCCAATGCTTCAAACGGAATATCCAGCTTGCCGTTTTCATCAAACAGTTCACTGCGCGCCGAAACCGCGATACGGAACGGCAGTTTTTCGCAGGAATCGCAAGAATAATCCACTGTGTTTCCATGGATATCCGCGTGGTTATTGACCGTTAATTTCCAACCGTCACTTTTTGTGATGGTATCAATACCGCTCTCGACAGTAACGTTACCGCTGTAATTTTCCGGTGTCACCGTAATTTTCTGGCAAACGAGATGATCATCGTCATAGCTGACGAAACGCTCAAAAACGAAGTGTGTGATTTCACCGTTCGGACTCTTCCAGCGGACGTCACGGGTCAGAATCGCAGTTTCCATATCCAGGGTACGATCCCATGAAAGAATCTCCCCTTCCCAAGGATAAAACGTTTCCCCGTTGACCGTCAGACGCACAAACAGCGGATCGGCAAAATTGATATTGGTGACACCCGTATCGTAAGTGCGGATGGCATCCTCATCAAAATACCATTTTTTCATATAGTCATTCTCGGTAAGCGGTTTCGGATTACACGGACAGAAACCGATCACTCCGCGGATATACGCGCCCTGGACCTCGACACCGTTAGACTCCTCAAAACTACCTCGAATGCCGACATACCCGTTTGAAAGCGTAAAATAAGTGGCTGCCTCACGCTCGCTCGGGAACAGAAAGCGGTTTTCTTTCAGTTTTTTTGTACCGTCAAATTGAACATTCGGAAATTTCATTACGATCAACTCCAAAATTACTATTGAGAACAGTATAACAAATTTTCCGTTATTTCGCAACAGAAAATTCTAAAAAAGCAGACGGTTGAAACCGCCTGCATTTGCTTTTTTACCAGAAGCCGAGTTGTGTGCCGCGATCGTACAGAACGTGCGCCAGATAATGGTATCCGTTCGCATTCAGGTGAACGTCCGGCGTATTGTTATAGCAAAGGGATGCCGGAACGGCGTTTCTGGCGATCCGGGCATTATCTGCCGACGTCGGCGTGATATTTTCATAATCCAGACCGTTTGCCACCGCCAGTTCGCGGAAGTTGACGGCGTGATCACCGAATGCCGCCTCAAACGCATCATCATATTCACCGGTCCAGTACGGAATGATGATCAGATAGCGATCATTGCCGTGGTGGTCGATCATGGCCTGATACTGTTCGACCAGCTGATTAGCACCGCTGAATCCGCCGTTGGCACCCATAAAGTAGATATCGCAATAGTCGGTCGTTGCCACATCGCTGTTATTGAAAACGACCGGAGTACCTGCCGGAATGGTCAGCGCGGAATCACAGTTCTTACGCGTCAAAAGCATCGTGTAGGAAATCGACGGAGACCAGATAAAGTTACCCTGGAATCCCAACGTATAGGTTTTGCCGCCGATGGTAACATCGTTGACGGACAGATTGCGCCCGAGCGCCTGTGTCAGACCGATCTTATCACCGCTTGCGGAAACAAAGCCGTTATCATCAAAATCACCGATCACGGCCGCGGCTTTACCGGCCTCGAATGTGATATCCCTTTCGGTATAAAGTTTGAACGCACCCTGACGCGCCATAATAGCAAGGGTTTTTTCGCCGCCGTCACCGCCGTTCATGACACGGTAGCGCTGACCGAGCATTTTTTCCAGCTGTTCCGGATAACTGTTGCCCTCGGCCATGCCCATACCCTCGGTCACACTGTCGCCCCAGCAAGCAATGATCGGGGCGGTATCATACGCGATTTGCTTTTTCAGACGAACCAGATCCCTTACATCCAGAATTTCATCACTGTTGACATCCGCCGCGTAATCCTTCGAGCCGATGAGCAGTTGATGCCGGACATAAACGATTTTTTCAGCATCCGTTCCGGTCAGACGGTCCTGACCGTTGGTGCCGCAGACTGTGCCGGCGCTGGCGTACGCATAAACATTTCCGGTGCCGCCGTAACGCTGATAAACAGTATATTCGGTATCGGCAGTCAAACGGGTAAGCTCATTGTTCTTATACCACTTTTTCCCGTCGGTGCTGTATTCATAATCAGTCTTTTTCTGAATCAGCAACTTGGTCGCGCCCTCTAACAAAACCGTCGGTGCAGACGGCAAAACAACGATCACCGTATCCTTACCGCCCGTTTCGTCTTTGCGCTGTGTAAATGCGTAGACCGTATCGTATTCCAGACCGGAAAAGACGTTTGACTGCTGATAATTTGTGCCGTCCATGCTGTATTCATAACCATCGACGGCTTTCAGCGTGACCGTTGTGTCGGAAACGCTTTGGACTTCGGGGGCGTCGCTGACCTCTTCTTCCGGGAACGGAATATCATCGTAGGTCATATCTGTCACGGTCGGATGTCCCTGATAATCAACATCCATCACCACACCGTCAACCTTCAAAACAATGTTCCACAAATAGATGGTCTGTACGTCATTTCCGTAAAGTTGAATGCTCGGCGCAAATGTACCGTTTCCGAAAGAAGCGGAACGGTATGAATAATGATGTTCACCCTGTTGCAGGATGTAACTGCCTGTGCTGTCATCGGGCAAATTGACCTGATCAGGCACGTTGTAAACTCTTGAACGCGGTGCTTCGTTCGGCAGATAATAATCGAATTCAAACGAAACCGACTTATCCTGCGTACCGTAAGTCACCCAATACAGATTGGGGTATTCAGTCTCCTGGGTCAAATTGACATAATCCACCGCAATAACAGGGATCGCCGGGAACGGGATCTCATCATAGGTAATGTTAGTCACGGTTGGGTTGCCCTGCGGTTTCACGTTTTGCTCCACACCGTCGACTTTTAAAACAACGTTCCAGAAATAGACGGTTTGCTGATCTCCGCCATGTATCTGCAGGCCGGGCGCAAAAGTACCGTTTGAACCATTGTAAGAAGGATTGCTGTAAGAATAGTGATGCTCGCCCTGCTGCAAAACCTTGCTGCCGGTATCTTTATCCGGAAAATCAATCGCATTTGACACACAGTGCATCATGGAATGAGGCGCATCGGCAGGCAAAAAATAATCAAATTCAAAAGAAACCGACTTGCCCTTCACACCGTAAACCACCCAATACAAATTAGGCCATTCAGTTTCGCTTGTCAGTTTGGTATAATCCGCCGCGATGACCGGTGTATCCGAATCAAAATCCCCCGGTTCCTCTTCGGGTTCTTCCGGTTCTTCCTCGCCGTTAAACGGAATTTCGGAATATTGGACCACACGATAGGCGGCGTCACTTGTAACGTTCACGGTTTGTGCCACACCGGCTATCGTGACCGTAAAGTTCCAGACATACATCACTTGCAAATCGCTACCGTAAAGTTGAATACCAGGTGCAAAAGTGCCTTTATCATAGGATGCATTGCTGTACGAAAAATGATGTGTTCCCTGCTGCAACACATTACTTAATGTTACAGTATCATAAAAATTCGTACCGGTCGACACGCAGTGCACCATGGAACGTGGTGCTTCGTTCGGCAAAAAATAATCAAAACTGAATGAAACCGATTTTCCCTGCACATTATAGAAAACCGTGTAGAAATTCGGATATTCGTTTGATGTCACAATATTCGCAAAATCGACCCGGTATGCCGTTTGAGCGGGTGTGGTTTCATCCGCTGTAATAGCCATACCGACAGCCATGATGAATATCAGACAAATACATAAAGTAACACTGAAAATTCGTTTCATATATAAAACCTTCTTTCATAAGAATACATTTAACATTATACACAAAACCAAACTTCGTATCAATATCATTTTGTTGAAACTTCATATACTTTTGTTGCAAAAAAATACCGACGTGAACCAAGCACGGCGGTATCAAAAATACATATTATTCTTCGTCCGGCATTTCCCAGTTATGCCAAATGGCCTGAACGTCTTCGTTATCTTCCAGCGCGTCGATCAGTTTTTCCATTTTTTCCACCGCCGCGGGATCATCGATCGTCGAGGTGGTCTGAGCGATGTACTGCACCTCGGCGTTGACAAACGAATAACCGGCCTCTTCCAAAGCATCACGCACCATACCGAGTTCATTCGGATCGGTCAAGATTTCAAAGACGTCACCGTCGGCGTTGAAATCTTCCGCTCCGGCTTCCAAAGCGGCTTCCATAACGGTATCTTCATCCAGTCCCTCTGCTTCGATATCAATGACGCCCTTACGGTCAAACATAAACATGACCGAACCGGACTGACCCATATTTCCACCGAATTTATCAAAATAATGGCGAACGTCACCGGCGGTACGGTTGCGGTTATCTGTTAAAGTTTCGACCACAACGGCGATGCCGTTGGGACCGTAACCCTCATACACCAATTCCTCATAGTTGCTGCCGTCACCGTCACCGGCGGCCTTTTTGATAATACGTTCGATATTATCGTTCGGCACATTGGCAGCTTTTGCCTTGGCAATCGCGTCCTTTAATTTGCTGTTTTCCTGCGGATTTGGGCCGCCCTGTTTAACGATCACGGCGATTTCACGACCGATTTTTGTAAAAACACGCGCCTTTGCGGCATCGGTTTTTTCTTTTTTACGTTTGATATTGTTCCATTTGGAATGTCCGGACATAATATTCTTCCTTTCGGGATTTCTTTAACAAGGGTAGTATATCACAAATCCTTATTTTGTTCAAGTGCTTTTTCACAAATGTTTTCCAAATCGTCATATGAGGAAATTTCACCGCAAAGCCGCCGCAAAGCCGCCGCACCGCGAATTCCGCTCATATACCAGGCGGCGTGCTTACGCGATTCCAAAACGGCGATATGCTCATCCTTGTATTGCATCATCAGACCGACCTGTTTTTTCAGTACTTCCAACCGTTCCGAAAGAGGCGGAGGCGTAAAGGGTTTACCTTCAAAATAAGCATTGATTTCAGCAAAAACAAAGGGGTTTCCCATTGCCGCGCGTCCCACCATCACAAAGTCGCAACCGGTGGTTTCGTACATGTATTTTGCCGATTTTCCGTCCGTCACATCGCCGTTGCCGATCACGGGGATCCGAACCTGTTTTTTTACGGCGGCAATAGTTTCGTAATCAATACCGGGTGCGTACATCTGTTCGCGCGTTCTGCCATGCACCGTAATCCCGACCGCACCGGCATCTTCGACGCGTTTGGCGATTTCGGGAGCAACAATATGCGCCGCATCCCATCCGGTACGGATCTTGACCGTGACCGGAATATCAACAGCATTGACGACCGCCCGGACAATTTCACCCGCCAGGACCGGATCGCGCAAAAGCGCACTGCCGCCGCCGTTTCCGGCGACCTTCGGCGCGGGACAGCCCATATTGATATCGATAAAGTCAGGTTTATACCGTGCCGCAACACAGGCGGCTTCCGCCATGATTTTCGGGTCACCGCCAAACAATTGTGAGGCGGTCGGGCGCGTCGCTTGAGCACAGAACAGATAACTTTCCGATTTTTTGTCTAACAGCGTGATTCCGCGGGAGCTGGTCAGTTCACCGACCGTAAAAGCCGCACCGTATTCGGTACAGATTTCACGCATGGCACGGTCGGCAACACCCGCCATCGGTGCCAGCGCGGCATATCCCCGCAAAGCGTATTTTTCTTTTAACATCATGCAACCATTATAACGCAAAAAATTTTTTTGTCAATTTGAAAAATAATGCGTGACAAACCGTAAAAAAAATGTTATAGTATATGATGTATATTTATGTCGCATTATATTTAGAAATCGGGGTGTGTTTATGAAGTTGCTGGCCATTGACGGAAACAGTATCATCAACCGTGCGTTTTACGGGATCAAACTGTTGACCACCAAAGACGGCAGGACCACAAACGGGGTCTATGGCTTCATCAACATTTTGCATAAACTGTTGGAACGGGAGAAGCCGGACGGTGTAGTCGTTGCGTTTGACGTGCATGAACCCACTTTACGTCATAAAATGTACGATGAATACAAGGCCGGTCGCCACAAAACGCCCGACGAACTGTTAAGCCAGTTCCCCATTCTTAAAGAATGGCTCGTTTTAGCCGGATATCACTACGTTGAACTCGGCGGATATGAAGCGGACGATATTCTCGGCACCTTTGCCAAAACTGCCGAACGTACGGGCAATACCTGTGTCATTGCCACCGGTGACCGCGATTCCTTACAGTTGGTTTCCGATCGCACCCGTGTTTTGCTTACAGCGACCAAGATGGGTCGTCCGGAAGTTCTTGATTACACCCCGGAAGCGCTGTTTGAACGGTACGGTCTGACCCCTGCGGAAATGATCGAATTAAAGGCGCTGATGGGTGACGCGTCGGATCACATTCCCGGTGTTGCCGGTGTCGGTGAAAAAACCGCCACCACATTGATTGAACGGTTTCATAATATTGATAACGTGTATGCCAATTTAGATGATCCGCTGATCAAGGCCGGCGTTCGTGCCAAGTTGGAAGCCGACAAAGAGAATGCATATTTAAGCCGAACGCTCGGAACGATTTGCTGTGACGTACCGATCGACGTTGACTTTGAACACTATCGCACGGTACCGCGCCGTGAAACCGAACTGGCACGGTTGATGACGGGACTGGAATTTTTCAAACTGATGGAAAAAATGAATCTGTCCCCGCAGGCGGCGCTTCCGCTTTTTGAAAACGTCGAAAAGCCGTCCGCCGTGCAGGTCATCCCCTGCCCTGCGCATTTCAACGGTGAAGTCACCCTGTGGCAGGACGACAGCGGTTTTGCCGGTGTTTGCCCTGACGGCGTTTTTGTGCTGACCGAAGATCAATTCAAAAATCTTGTGATTTCCGATATTCCGAAACGGGTATACGATTATAAAACACTGGCAAAGAATTGTCCGGCGGCAAAGCAAATCACCTTTGACGCCATGCTGGCCGGCTATCTCTGCAACCCGTCCGCATCCTCCTACGCTCCCGATCGGTTGGCGCAGGAATACGGCGCCGCCGTGCCGGATCTGGACGATGAAACACTTAAAAACGCCGTTCTGTTTTCCGACACCTGTGACCGGTTGGCGGAAGCGCTGAAATCGACCGGGCAGGACAAACTGCTGACCGAAATCGAAATCCCGCTGGCCCGTGTACTGGCTGAAATGGAAAACCGCGGCTTTTTGATCGATACCGACGGTCTGCGTACCATGGGTACCAATTTGTCGGAACGGATCACCGTTATTGAAAACGAAATCTACACACAGGTTGGACACGAATTCAACTTGAATTCCCCGAAACAGCTGGGTGTTGCTTTATTTGAAGACCTGAAAATCACCCCTGCCAAGAAAACAAAAAGCGGTTACAGTACCGCCGCCGAAGTATTGGAAAATCTGCAATACGATTATCCCGTAGTTGCCAAGGTACTGGAATACCGTCAGCTTGCAAAACTGAAATCGACCTACTGCGACGGATTACTGTCCGCTGTAGCAGAAGATGGCCGGGTGCATTCCACATTTAACCAGACCGAGACCCGCACCGGCCGCATCAGTTCGTTGGAACCGAATCTGCAAAACATCCCCGTGCGCACGGAAGAAGGACGACATCTGCGTGAATACTTCACGACCGAGCCGGGATACGTGCTGTGTGATGCCGACTATTCCCAAATTGAACTGCGGGTACTCGCAAGCATGGCAAACGACACGGTGATGATTAACG
>JAZUFP010000160.1:0-2075 GCA_045640765.1 Acutalibacteraceae bacterium | reverse complement strand
GCTACGATCCGACTACAAAGCCGAAGAAGCGTTAAAACTGAAAAAGTAAACCGAAACAAAGAAAACCCGCCGAAAATCTTCCGGATTTCGGCGGGTTTGTTATTTTGCTCAAAATCTCTTGTAAAAAAGCCGGATTTCTTTACATGTAATGCGGTTGACAATAAAATTTTCCGGCGGTATAATAAATGTTAGCGTACTAACAAAATGAAAGGGGAAAACCCTTATGACACCCGAAACAAATATCGGTTATCAGGTACGAACATTAAATAATCTGATCAAACGGGATATCGAACATTCCGAACTGTTCCAGCTGGGACAGTCGACCGGTCTGCACGGCTGGGCGATCCGCTGGATGTACGAAAACCGTCGGAAAGATCTGTTTCAGCGTGATTTCGAGGCACAGTTTTCCATTCGCCGTTCCACCGCGTCCAACATTCTTTCACTGATGGAAAAGAACGGTATGATCCGCCGCGAAAGCGTCGATTACGACGCGCGCCTGAAAAAACTGGTGCTGACCGAACACGCGGTGGAATTTCACCGTCGGGTCCAGCGCGAGATCGAAGCGCGGGAACAACGTTTGAGAAGCAACATCACCCCCGAGGATCTTGAATGTTTTTTCAAGGTCGTCGGACAGATCAAGGCAAACCTGGAGGAAGAACATGATTAAAAAATTTATTGGCTGTATACGGGAGTATAAAAAGCCGACCATTCTGACGCTGACCTTTATCATGCTGGAAGCGGTCATCGAGTCGATCATTCCGTTTATCACCGCGAATCTGATCAACGATATCGAAGCAGGAAAGGGCTTGAAACCTACCTTGATTTACGGCAGTATTCTGGTCGTTCTGGCGTTGATGTCATTGGCGAGCGGCGGTATCGCCGGTTTCACCTGTGCCAAGGCGTCGGCGGGATTTTCCAAAAACCTGCGCCACGATATTTTCTATAAGGTGCAGGGTTATTCGTTTGAGAATATCGACCATTTCTCGACCTCTTCACTGGTGACCCGTCTGACGACCGACGTCAACAACGTGCAGATGGCGTTCATGATGATTATCCGCATTGCCGTTCGCGCACCGCTGCTGCTGATCTTTTCCATTATTATGGCGTATATCACGGGCGGAAAACTGGCAACGACCTTTGTGGTGCTGGTTCCGTTCCTCGTTTGCGGACTGCTGCTGATCGCGAAATTCGCCATGCCGGCGTTCCGCAGTGTTTTCCGCAAGTATGACCGGCTGAATGAGTCTATCGAAGAAAACGTCCGCGCCATGCGTGTGGTCAAGGGCTTTTCGCGAGAAGAATATGAAAAAAAGAAGTTCGGCACCGCGGCGGATAACATCCGAAAAGACTTTACCAAGGCAGAGCGTATCGTGGCGATGAACTCACCGATGATGCAGTTGTGCCTTTATACCAACATGATCGTTGTACTTCTGCTCGGTTCCAAACTGATCATCGGCGGCGCGCTGAAAGTCGGCGTTATTTCCGCTATGCTGACCTACGGATTCCAGATCCTGATGCAGTTGATGATGATCTCCATGATCTATGTCATGCTGACCATGTCGGGCGAATCCATGAAGCGTATCGCCGAAGTGCTGGATGAGACCCCGTCACTCGACAATCCGGAAAATCCCGTCATGACCGTCGCGGACGGATCGATCGATTTCGAAAACGTCGGTTTCAAATATTCAAAACACGCCCGGAACTATTCGCTGGAAGGTGTCGATCTGCATATCCGTTCGGGTATGACGGTCGGAATTTTGGGCGGCACCGGATCGGGTAAATCGTCATTGGTGCAGCTGATCCCGCGGTTGTACGACGTGACCGACGGCGCCGTTAAGGTCGGCGGCATCGATGTCCGTCAATACGATCTGGATACCCTGCGCGGTGCGGTCGCCATGGTGTTGCAGAAAAATCTGTTGTTTGCCGGAACGATTAAGGATAATCTGCGTTGGGGCAACGAAAACGCGACCGATGAGGAAATCGTTGAAGCCTGCAAATTGGCACAGGCGGACGAGTTTGTGCAATCTTTCCCCGAAAAGTACGATACTTATGTGGAACAGGGCGGTACCAATGTTTCG
>JAZUFP010000159.1:0-7606 GCA_045640765.1 Acutalibacteraceae bacterium | reverse complement strand
GCCCGCGATCGAAGCCATCAAGACCGGTTATAAATTCGTTATGGTCGAAAAACCGATCGATAAAGATCTGGAAAAGTGCAACGAACTGGTGCGTGTCGCCAACGAATACGGCGCGACCGTTCAGGTTTGCCACTCTTTGCGCTATGCCCGTTTTTACCGTAAACTGAAAGAATTGCTGGACGGCGGTGCCGTGGGTGATATTACCTGCATCAACCATATCGAAGCCGTCGGTGTTTTCCACATGGCGCACAGCTTTGTCCGCGGTGACTGGGGTCGTGACGACAGCAGTCCGATGATCTTGGCAAAATGCTGCCACGACCTTGATCTGCTGCTGTGGCTGACCGGAAAGCATTGTAAATCCCTTTCGTCATTTGGTTCGCTCAAGAACTTTACACCGGAAAATAAACCGGCCGGTGCTCCCGAACGCTGTATCGACGGTTGCCCCGTGGGGGATACCTGCCCGTTCAGCGCAATGAAGTATTTTGAACACAACAATGTTTTCACCCGTTTGGCGGTCGATAAGGAAGGATTCGACAACATAGAAGAAGCTATGCGCGTCGGTCGTTACGGCCGCTGCGTTTACAACTGCAACAATAACGTGGTAGACCATCAAACGGTCAACATCAACTTTGAAGACGGCATTACCGCAACGCTTACGATGTGCGGCCTTTCCAATATAGACCGTGAAACGCATATTATGGGTTCTATGGGTGAAATTCGTGCCTACTTCGGGAAGGGCATCATTGAAGTATACGATTATCGCACCAACAGTCTTGCCAACAACGTTACAACCTATCAAATTGCACACGAAGCAAGTGGCCACGGCGGTGCGGATGAATTGCTGGTTGCCGATTTCCTGCGTGTTGCCCGCGGTGAAAAGGAACCCGATACCGCAGTGGAAATCTCGGTCGAAAGCCACGCGATGGCTATTGCCGCCGAAGAATCCCGTAAAAACGGCGGTAAGGTAATTGAATTCTGATCAAATAAAAAAGGAATTGATATTGTGAAGAAAAAAGTAATTATCATCGGATCCAGCGTTTGCTACGGTGACGGCACGCCGAACCACGGGTGGAGTGCACTTTTGCAGCAACGCTTGGAAGCAGAGGGCTGTGAAGTATCAAACTGTGCAATTCCCGGTAACCGCTCGGCGGATATTCTGATGCGCCTGCAACGGGACGTTATTGACCATAAGCCGGATTATTGTGTTGTGGGACTTGGTTTGCCGAACGAGGGGTTTGCTTTGGCGGTGACTGCCGCAGAACAGTTGGAAACCCGCACGGTTTTTGAATATAACGTGAAATATATCGTGCGGATGCTTCACGAAAACGGTATTCGTGTTATTTTGGGCGGTCTTTACCCCAATAACAACTACACGCCGGAGCATTTGGTAGGCCTGGAACAAACCGAAGCGGATATGAAAACCTGGGGCGTTCCCGTGCTTTCTTGGTTGGATGCTCTTTCGGACGGACACGGCCACTATAAAGAGGGGCTCACTTATGACGGCGCCCATCCCACCAAGGACGGCTACCGTATGATGTACGAATGTATCCCACAGGGCATTCTCGAGCAGGCATTCCTGCCCGACGAAAAGTGAAATGATAAAACATCCCGACCGTTATAGCGGTCGGGATGTTTTTTGCAGATGCAGGTCAAAAAAATAAAAACCGTCGTCGCACCATTCGATCGCGCGGCGCTCTATACCAAAACCTAATTTAACGGTGTTTTCATACGCCTTCATACAACCCCATATCCCGCCGAACAGACAACAGCATATCAGTAAGGTGACTGTGGCGGCACGTAAAAAGGCACGGATCGGCGAAACGTTCATTTATTGCGCCCCATTCAGCACGGAAATCAGCGCATCGGCGGCAAGACCTGCTGAATAGGAAACCTCCTCCATAGAATTGACCTCGGTGCCGACCTCTAACAGAAGCGACCCCGTCGTCATATTTTCGTTATATAAGCGTGACATCAGACTGACGGAACGAGCCAGCCCCGGATACATACTTTCCAGTTTCTGCTGAAACCGTAATGCAAGTTTCAGGTTTTCACGCCATTTCGGAAAACCGCTGATGCCGCCGGTTTCGCTGCCCATGACCAGCATGATCTGCGCGGCGTTTTTGCCGTTGATTTTCGCGATCGGTTTCACACGGGCACCGTCCTCACCGGCAATAGCGTCCCGGTGAAGATCAATGACGATTTTAATGCTCGGGTACTTTTTCAGATTTTTCCGTATGGTTTCGGCGGCGCGTTCATAACTGCCGTTGTATGCCGGATAATCGTGAAGCGTCGTATCATGTACGGTTTTAATGCCGGCGGCGTTCAGCCGGTCTGCGATAATGTTTCCGAGCGCCGTCACGTTATTTTTACCATTCAGCGTGCGCGCCTGATCCGAAGCGGTATAATAATCCCGGGTTTCGGTCAGAAACGCTTCGGTGGTGTGGGTGTGGATGATCAGCACCTGCGGCTCACTGTTTTTAACGATTTTGTACGGCAGATCGGCGCGGACCAGTTCTTTGATATTGATGCCGGTCCCGGTACTGTTTTTCAGATAAATGCCGTTATAGGATGTGTTGGCGGTATAGGGCGAAAAAAACTTGCTGACCACTTTGCCTTTGGCTTTTTCTTTCGCGGCGGCGGTGATCGCTTTTTCGGAAGATGCCGTCTTTTTTTCGGAAACGGCGGTATTTTCGGAAGGAATGCTCTTTGTCTCTTCGGAAGAAGATTTGCTTTCGGCGGAATTTGTCGTTGCGGCGCCGACCGGCAGATCAGCCACCGACGGCTTTCGGCACAGATATTGAAAGCTGTTATACAAAATCAAAGCGGTACATATTATCGAAGCGGCGATCAGCCGAATTTCACCCGAACGGTTTTTCAAGACCCATTCTCCTTCCGCCGAATTATAATTCAATCTATGCGGAAAAGGGAAGAATTATACGAGTTGTATCAGCGTCTTTTCGTCCAGATCGGGTTGTAAAAACAGATTCAGCGCCCGGCTGATGATTTCGGCGCTTCGCAGAACGGCAAAGTCGATATCCTTTGGCGTGACCATCAGTGAACGGGTCGATTCGGCGGTCGAGGGAGCGCAGAATTCCCCGATCAGCGATGCGACGTCCACAACGGTCGGCACCCCGACCGCGATGACGGGTACGCCTAATGTCGCCCGGCTGAAGTCACGCCGGGAATTCTGTACGCCCGATCCGGGGCAGATCCCGGTATCGCATAACTGGACTGTCCGGCACAGCCGTTCGGGACGCCGTGCCGCCAGCGCATCCACAACGATGACGGCGTCCGGCCGGATGCGTGCCACCGTTCCGCGCACGGTTTCCATGGCTTCAATTCCGGTCTTGCCGAGAACGCCGGGAACAGATACCGCGACCGATCGCAGGCGCATCGGTTCCAACGCTTTTACGAGAGCGGCATCGATATGCCGCGTCGCGAACAGACGGTCGGCGACCAGCGGACCTACGGCGTCGGGCGTAATGTCCCGGTTGCCTAAACCGACTACCAGAACGCTGTCGCGCTTTTCGGGCATCAGTTCGGCAAGTGCCCGGATCATGGCCTGCGTAATATCTTTGCCGTCATGCGGCAGATTCAAAGTATCAAATCGCACGGTAATGTAACTGCCGATCGGTCGTTTCAGCACCGCGGCGGCACCCTGCGTTGTAATTTTTACTCGTTCAAAAGTAACGTCGCCGAATTGGCGTTCATCCCGTTCGGCACCGGTCAGCGGGTCCGGATGCAGTTCCCGTTCTTCGCTGACGAGATCGGTTCTTGTTTGCATGATTTTCACCCGTTTTAGTATGGAAATCTCAACGGGAATTATGTATGATTTGCCGCGGAAATCATTGACAATTGCTGCTTGCTATTTTATAATAAAACAGCGAAAGGAAGTTATATTTATGAATCAAAAACTGTATCAATTCATTTTGAATAAAGAGCATCATCAGTATCGTCATACGGTGGACTGGGATCTGTGCGGCGAGTATGCCGAAAAAGGACTTTCGCCGATCGAACGGATGGCGGATCGCTTTGAGCGCGTGACCCGCACCGAAACACCGGTCATTCTGCCGGATGAGCAAATCGTCTTTTTGCGGACGGTCGCAAACCTGCCGGAATGCTTTACCGAAAATGAATGGGAACAGATCAAAAAGGAACACTATATTCACGAATTGGGGTATCTTTCCAATCTTTCGCCGAATTATTATGACACTATCGCGGCCGGATTGTTGAAAAAAAGAGAAACCGCGGACGAATACGGAAAACGCGCAATCGATAATCTGATCGCTTTGTCCGACCGCTATCTGGAAGAAGCGAAAAAGCAGGGCAGAGCCGATTTGGTCGAAGTTCTGACACAGGTGCCGCGCTATCCGGCACGCAATTTCCGTGAAGCACTTCAATTTTTCCGTATTCTGCATTACGCACTGTGGTTAGAGGGAAATTATCACAACACCGTCGGTCGTTTTGATAAGTATATCTATCCGTACTTGAAAGCGGATATGGAAAAGGGTGTATATACGGCCGAAACGGCACTTGAACTGTTGGAAGATTTCTTCCTTTCTTTCAATAAGGACAGCGATATATACGTCGGCGTACAGCAGGGTGATAACGGGCAGAGTATGATGCTCGGCGGCATGGACGAAAACGGCAATGAGGTATTTAACCTGCTTTCCGAATTGTGCCTGAAAGCCAGTTATAACAACAAGATGATCGACCCGAAGATCAATCTGCGTGTCAGTAAAAACACCCCGGCAGAGCGTTATACGCTGGCAAGTCACCTAACCAAAGCGGGACTTGGCTTCCCGCAGTATTCAAACGACGATATCGTCATTCCGGCACTTGAAAAAATGGGTTATGAGCATAACGACGCGGTCAATTATACCGTTGCCGCCTGCTGGGAATTTATCATCCCCAACGTCGGGGCGGATATCGCCAATATTTCGGCGCTTTCCTATCCGAAGGCGGTCGATTCGGTTTTCCGCCGTGATCTTGTCAACTGCGAAACCTATGAAGCGTTTTTTGAAAAGGTGCAGGCGGAAATCAAAGATGAGGCCGATCGCATTTGTAACGGTATCAAAAATGTATGGTTCGTGCCGTCCCCGTTTATGAACGTACTGATGGATTGCGATATTTATACGGGCGGAAAGTACAACAATTTCGGTATTCACGGTACCGGTATTGCCACGGCGGCCGATTCGCTTGCCGCTATTCGGCAGTATGTTTTTGAAGAAAAGAGCATTACTCCCGCAGACTATATTGAAGCTGTTGACAACGATTTTGCCGATGCGCCGGAACTGCTGCATAAATTGCGGTTTGAAACGCCGAAACTCGGACAGAATGTCGAATCAGTGGACGCGATCGCGACCGCACTGCTGGATACGTTTGCCGATGCCGTGGAAGGCAAGACCAACTGCCGCGGCGGTATTTTCCGCGCCGGTACGGGCAGTGCGATGTATTATCTGTGGCACGCCAATGAAATCGGCGCTTCGCCGGACGGCAGACGCAAGGGTGAACCGTTCGGAACCAATTTTTCGGTCAGCTTGTTTGCCGATATCAAAAGTCCGGTCTCGGTCATCGCTTCCATGACAAAACCGCATTTCGAACGTGCCTGCAACGGCGGCCCGCTGACGTTGGAATTCCACCAAAGTTTGTTTGCCGATGAGGAAAGCGTTGAAAAGGTCGGAATGCTTGTCAAGAGCTTTATCGATCGCGGCGGTCATCAGTTACAGCTGAATACCGTCAATCGTGAAAAGATGCTTGACGCGCAGATCCATCCGGAAAATTACCGTCAACTGGTGGTTCGGATCTGGGGATGGAGCGCGTATTTCGTGGAACTGGATAAAGAGTACCAGGATCACGTGATCGCCCGTCAGGCATACTCTGTATAACAACAAAAACGGATTCCGAAAGGAATCCTTTTTTGTTGTTATCTGATATCGTACACACTGCGCAGGGTGATCGTTTTGGGGTCGCCCTGCAAAATTTTTACCGTTTTGCTGCCGCCGTTCAAGTCAAAGTAGTTATCCGACAGAATAAAATCTGAATCGGGGGAGTAGATCTCGACCGACTTGGCGTAGCTGTCCGCCCAAACGGTTATTTCATCACCGCTGATCACATAACGCAGATTCGGGTCTTTGAACGCGAAGAATTTTTCTGCCGTGAACAGAACGGTTCCTTCGGACAAAACAGTATTTGCGTCTTTGAAACGGTACGAGAAATAGGTGTGGTCAACGTCCGTTTTGCAGAAGTCGATCTCATCCCAGCTTACGGCCGAAAGCGCCGGAACGGTGACGGGGAAGAAATGACTTTCTATGACCGATCCGTCATTATAGCGCAGTTCCCATTCGACCGTTCCCGAAACGTCCTGCAAAGTATCGTTGGTCACGGTCAGTTGAGCTTTGGTTTCATAGGTGTGGATGCGCTCCATGACCACGTGCGGACGGGTCGTGCGTTCACCTGTATCTTTGCAGGAGATCAGCACGGGATTATAAAACCGCCTGGCGTAATAATGCAATGCTTTATAGCGCCCGAAATAGTCGATCCCCGCCCAGGAAGCCACCGGCCAGATGTCATTCATCTGCCAGTAAAGCGTTCCCATACACCGACCGCGGTGGCGGCGCAGATGCTCGACGCCGTATTTAATGGCTTCCGCCTGCAATAACTGTGTGGTGTAAAGCAGGGTCGAAAAATCGGTCGGATAGCGGTAATGATCCGCGAGATACGCAATGATCTTACCGTTGGCGGAATCGTTGCGCTGATGCATTTCCATGACTCTTGAAAAGATGTTGCGGTCTTCCGGTTCGGTAAAGGTATTGACCGTTTTTTCGCAGGGAAATGCCTGAAATCCGAATTCGCTTAAATAGCGGAAATAATGTTCCCGGAATGCCTGATAGGGAAGATTTCCACCCCAGACTGCCCAGAAATGGGTGTCTCCGCGGTTTTCGTCACCGGGGGCATCAAAGTGTCCGCCGCTGGTCGGGGAAGAAGGTGTGTAGGGAATTTCGGGGCATACCTCGTCCACGATCGACGGAATGATCTGCTCAAACAGTTTCAGGTAGGTTTCGGCAAAATGCGGACCGTACATTTCTTCGATCTCGTTGTTGCCGCAGATCGCGCCCAGACAGGCGTGGTGGCGGATCCGTCGCAGATTGTCGTAACATTCCGCCTTGATGTTTTCGATCATGGCATCGTCGCCGTGGATACTGGAACACGCGAACATCATATCTTCAAAAACGACCAGACCCAGTTCGTCGCATAAATCAAAAAAGAAATCGTCGGGATAATATCCGCCGCCCCAAACGCGGACCACGTTATAGTGGGCGTCAATGCCGGCTTCAAGCAGACGGCGTGTGCGTTCGGGAGTGATCCGGGACAGAATGTGGTCTTCCGGAATATAGTTGGCACCCATGGCAAAGAAACAGATACCGTTGACTTCATGACAGAAACTTTCGCCGAATTCGTCCTTTTCCCGAATCAGTTTTAACGTCCGCAGACCGATCCGTTTGACCGCCCGGTCTACGATAAAACCGTTCTGCGAAACGATGGCTTCCACGTGATATAACGGTTGTTCTCCCAAACCCTTCGGCCACCATAACTGCGGATTTTC
>JAZUFP010000158.1:0-3427 GCA_045640765.1 Acutalibacteraceae bacterium | reverse complement strand
TTCACATTTTCGCCCCAAAACGCCTTAAATCTTACCATTCCGTCATATCTCTTTTTTGGCATTTCCCATATTGAATTATAATTTACCATGATGTATCGGCTTAATGGAGACTAAATTGGAGACTTCGGCGAAAGGGTTTTGTTTTGAAAGCGAGAAGTTTTCTTTGCCGACAAATGATTATAGCACAGAAATCCCGAAATTTCAAGATAATGCAGCAAAAGGGGGCAGGGATTGTGTATGTGTTACAATGATGTGTGACAAAGAATAAAAAAGGATAGCGAATAGAGCAAACCTGTGTTAGGATAAATTCGTAGTTATCTTCTGTTTTGAATTTTCCTAATAGTTCAATCATAAGCCAACCGCCATCCCACATACCGAGTATGTTTATAAGCTCTCGATATTCTTTCTGATAACGGGGATCCTTGATTTTGTACAGAGCGTTGGCACAGCCCCATCTTACTGAGAGCGGGCCAATGTTCGATGGTTCTTTCAAAGTATCGTTCCTATATAAATCCAGAAGATATTCCGTTGCCTCATACATTTTGGGAACACTTAGACACGTTATCAGATCAATGTTCCTTCCCTCTTTTTTGAACTGCCCGATATACTTTCGAATGATTTCCGTTTTCGTCCCGTAACGCCTTAAACCTTACCATTCCGGCATATTCCTTTTTTGGTATTTACCATATTGGATTATAATTTACTATGATGTATCGGCTTAATGGAGACTAAATTGGAGACTTCGGAAAAAGGGTTTCATTGTTTTGAAAGCGAGATGATTTCATTGCTAACAAATGATTAATCTGAATAAACAGATCGTTTGTCCATGTTTTTACAGCGGTTGTCCATTGAAAAACATTCGAAGACATCGTATAATATGTTTAAGACTTTTAAAAGAACGATAAATAGGAAAAAAGAAATGGTGGCAACTTTTAAATTGAAGTTATAACAGATGCAGATTGACTGATTAAAAAATGAGAATTGTCGGTTTTCAGTAGATGTATTTGAATATTGCTGTAAAATCACGGCTTGAAAAAGGGTGGTAAACTTAATGATTAAAATTAAAAATGGAGAT
The DNA here is from genome assembly GCA_045640765.1 of Acutalibacteraceae bacterium. Taxonomy (GTDB): domain Bacteria; phylum Bacillota; class Clostridia; order Oscillospirales; family Acutalibacteraceae; genus UBA737. Next base: position 2,352 of record JAZUFP010000158.1, on the reverse strand, counting down.
ACCTGTCTGTCGTTTTGCGAAGATGGCGGATATATTACGTCTTTGACCTATCACGAAAAGGAGTTTGTCGGTGCAAAGGTGCCACTGTTTGTAATTGCCTTCCGTGATAAGACCGGGCAGCAGACTAGAATGTCGACCGATGATTTTTCTTTGGCTTTTTGTGACCAACATCAAAATGGTTTTGTCTGTCAGTACGCTCATGCGGATGTAACCGTGTCGGTGTCTCTTGAATTGGATCATGAATATCGCTGGGGCATTTCTGTTTCGGGCATTTGTGATCGTGCAATTGAATGGGTCAATTATCCCCAAATTGCCGTGCCGGATAATTTGTCGGATCGTGGCGGAAATGCTAAAATTCTGTGGGGTTATAACGAGGGCACTTTGATTGATGATATTGACGCAAGGGAAGCGGTACTGGGCTATTTTGAGCCCGAATATCCCTGCAAGGGATTGATGGGCGTATATCCTGCTGTAGTCGAAATGCAGTTTATGGCGTATTATGATGAGAATTCAGGATTGTATTTTGCTTCGCACGATCCGGCGGATTACTTAAAAGGCATCAATTTTTTGCGTGAAAACGGTGGAATTAAGTTGGAATACCGCCATTTCGGCGGTGCGGATTTCGGGGATGGATTCGAGATGCAATATCCCATGGTGATTGATTTCTTTTGCGGTGACTGGCATGATGCCGCCGAAATTTATCGCACATGGTTCCAATCGTTGAAAAAACCGGAGTTTATTCCGATTCCGCAAAACAGTAAATTGCCCGATTGGTACGGAGAATCCCCGGTCGTGGTGACCTATCCGGTACGCGGCAGACATGATGCTGATGTCATGAATCCCAATAAATTATTTCCCTATCTGAATGTAATGCCCCATGTGGAACGCTTTGAAAAGGCGTTTGGCAGCAAAGTGATGATCCTGTTGATGCATTGGGAAGGAACGGCGCCATGGGCACCGCCTATTGTCTGGCCGCCGTATGGGGGAGAAGCAGAACTGAAAAAACTGGTGGATGCGCTTCATCGGCGCGGCGACGTGATCGGTGTTTATTGCAGCGGCATTGGTTGGACAATTCATTCCAATGTAGCGGAATATGATACAACGGAACAGTTTGAACGCGAAAATCTGAAAACAGAAATGTGTCTTTCGCCTGAACAGACCCTGCCATACTCAAATATCTGTACGATTCAAAGGTCTGGATATGATCTGTGTCCGACGCGAGAATTTACCGTGAACACAATAAAGGGACAGGTTGAAAAGATGGTGGGCGCCGGGTTGGATTATATACAACTGATGGATCAAAACCATGGCGGAACATCCTATTTCTGCTATTCTCAACAGCATAATCATCCACCGATGCCTGGAAAATGGCAGGTTGATGCCGTGAAGGATATGTTGAAAACGGTGCAGAAAAACGCGGGGAAAACATTGTTCGGATGTGAATCCGCGGCGGCACAAAGTTATATTCCGTATCTGTTGTTCAGCGATAATCGCTTTAATATCGCCTATTACATCGGCAAACCAGTACCTGCGTACGCGTATGTGTACCATGAATATGTCAATAATTTTTTGGGAAATCAGGTCTGCGTAGACTGGACCGTTGATTTGGATAAATCACCGGAAAGTTTCTTTGAAAGAATGGCATATTCGTTTACGGCGGGAGATATGCTGACGGTCGTTATCACCGAAAATGGTGAAATTGATTGGAACTGGGGGAAAAAGGATAAAGCACGTATTTTGCCCGATCAGCGTCAGGTCGAAAACTTTGTGAAAAATCTGAACGGATGGCGCACTGGGAAAGGAAAAAAGTATCTGCATACCGGGAAAATGGTTAAGCCGCTGGCGGTAGAGTGCGAAACGTATCAAATCTGGCGGACGACCGTCGGCTGTGCCACAGTACCGCGGATTCATACAGGCGCATTTGTTTCTGCGGATGGTGATTTTGGGCAGTTTTTGGTCAATTACAGTGCGACTCCGCAGGATTGCATTGTTGAAACTGACGGAGTGGATTATCGCTTTTTTGAAGGCGAAAAATCCATTTTGCTTCCTTCTGGTAAGTCAAACGTAATGGTTAATCCATTTTCGGCTGTAATGATTGAAAAGAAAAAGTGATTGTTTATATGGGTTATCAGCAGTGATTGACGTATCTGTTATTGCTGTGAAGTTTAAGACCCCGGTGAAGCTAATGCAAAATGCTTCACCGGGGTCTTCTTGTGTAACGAAAACTACCGGCAGTGCCGGTAGTTCCAAAAAGCTTTAGCTATGCATAGAAAAAGTATCCTCCTTCGTTTAAAATAGAAGTGGGTTTGCCAACCACAAACAAAAACCGAAGGAGGAATCAAGTATGAAACT
>JAZUFP010000157.1:0-7047 GCA_045640765.1 Acutalibacteraceae bacterium | reverse complement strand
CACCGAGCATTACGATAAAATGATGTCGCGCCGCGGCAGATTGCAGTTGGCGCTGATGCTGGAAACCCATATCAAAGAGGTCGAAAAGGGCATTTTTGCGAAAAATCTGTTCAATCCCGCGACGAAAAAGGCGGAAAAGGCGAAAACGCTGACCGAAAGCTGTTTTGTCTGCGATAAAATGGAATGGGGCATTTCCCGTATGATGGATACCATCTACCGCTGTTATGAAAATGAACGGGATTTCCGGGATCTGTTCAACGCCCAGCCCATGTTCTGCCTGCCGCATTATGAACAGCTGATCGCCGGACTTTCCAGGAAAAACTGCCCGAAATACGGCGGTGAAATGCGGGATAATCTGACCCGGATCACCGGCGGATATCTCCATTCGCTGGCAGAGGATATTTCGAAATATTGCAAAATGTACGATTATCGAAGCACGGGGGAAGATTGGGGAAATTCTAAAAACGCGGTCGAACGCAGTGTCGGATTTCTGACCGGTCGAGATATGGAATAACTGTCCGGATAATGTCCCATTTTGTCGATAAGTGGATAAAAAAAGCCCCCGAAACACCGAGTTAATCCACTTTTCCACCGACTTATCAACTTTTTTATGTCAACTTGTATAACCTTTCGGGGTTTGGCCCAAACTATATGCAGGTCATTACGGGAGGCAGAAAGTTTGGTAAAAGGTGTAAATAAAACGGTGATCGAGGTCAACAATACCGGCAGTAAAATGTTTGAAAAAATCGTTTTTTATATTTCGCCGCAATACGCGAATACCGATGTCGGGCGCTTGCAGAAAGCGGCGGGGGAGTTTTCGTTCCATTTCAACGAACACGGTACCTACCGGCAGTCGCTCCGCGGTCGCCGGAAAGCGGTCCTGCGGCGAAGGTGGATCATTGCCGCAAGCATCCTTGCGCTGACTGTCGGCGCGGTTCTGTTGAAAATACTTTTATGAATGTTTTGTAAAAAAAGCAGGCAAAGTTTACTCTTTGCTTGCTTTTTTCGATATTATCGTCTATAATATTATAAATATTATCTGTAAAAGGGGTTATCGGGTTGAAAGATTACATAAAAACCGCCGTCGGACTGTTCGGTCACGTGGCTTTGGCGACTTTTGCCAATATTCTGCTCGTCATTTCCTTGCTGGTGATCTGCATCGGTATCTTCACGAAAAACATCGGATATGACGCGACGGTCCTGGATAAGGACGGTAAAGAGGTCACGCACTACACTTATGTGCAGGAGGACGGGAAAGAGGATACCCAACTTCAAAAATACGAGAAAGACGGCTATGCCGTTCAGAAGGTAAATAAACGTTCCGAATTGAAGGGAAGCGGCCTTCTGTTTTGCGGAATCATTACCCAAACCTTTACGCTGGTGTTGCTGACGGCATTCATCTATCCGAAACTGTGGCGGATCGGCGCGAAAGACAGCAACGCCGTTCATTTCGGCAGAAAGCCGGAAAACGTGCTTTACGGGCTGAAAGTCGGTTTGCTTGCATCTGTTCCCGGCGTGCTGATCCTGATCGCGTTTCTGCTGTTCGGCGGCAACGTGCCGGTTTCCGCTTACGCGTTTACCAACGCCAGTTTTTATACGGTCATTACGTCGTTCATCAAGGCCGGCGTCCGGTTCAGTCAGATCAGCGTGCTGAAAAAAGTGCTGCTGTTCCTGCCGCTGCTTTACGTTCCGGCGGTATCGGAAGCCGCGTATCTGTTGGGGTATAAAGACATTTCGCTCAGCGAAAAACTTGTTTACAAAAATAAAAAGGAGTAAGATCGTATGGCCGGTTTTTTTGGCTTGTTCAATTATGAAAAGGAAGGACCCGGAATCGAGAAAAACGCGCCGAAGAAAAAGACGTTTATCGTTTTCTTTGAAACCTTTTTCCGCAATTTCTGGAAATTCATTCCGATCAACGTGATCTATTGTGTTCTCACACTGCCGATCATCACGGGCGGTCTTTCGGCGGTCGGTCTTACCAACGTTACGCGCAATATCGCCCGGGACAAGCATTCATTCGGGCTTTCCGACTTTTTCGAGACCATCCGCAAAAACTGGAAGCAGGCATTGCCGGAAGGGATCTTCAATGCGCTGATCTTCGCGCTGGTCTTTTTCGCGCTTGCCAGTTACAGAAGTCTTTCCGGTGGCAACGAAAAAGTTTTCAGTTTCGGAACGATCGGACTCGGCGTTTCACTGGCTATTCTGCTGGTTTTCCTGATGATGCGGTTTTACATTTTTACCCTGACCATTACGTTCGGGTTCAAGATCGGGCAGATCTACCGCAACAGTTTCCGTTTTGTTTTTCTGAATTTCTGGAAAAACCTGCTTTGCGGTGTCATTCTGCTGGCGGTGTACGCGTTTAACGTAGGGCTGGTCCTTCTGGCGTTCAGCACCGGTATCAGTCTGATCTGGGTGTTGCAGTTCCTGCTGTTTATCTGCTGCTTCCCGGCGTTCCGTTATCTGCTGATCCAGTTTTTCACCTTCCCGGCGATCCGAAAATTCGTGATCGATCCCTATTACGCCGCCCATCCGGACGACGATATCGAACTGCGTAAAAATCTGGGCGTGTATGACGAACCGGAACCCGAAGAAGAGGAAGAAGAGGAAGAGGACGAGCCGCTCAACGAATTGCCGCCGTATTTCGGTTGATTTTTCCCGTCAGATGTGCATATCTATTACCGAGGTGGTAATATGAGCTGCAGAATTGATGAATTACGCAACCGGCAGGTGGTCTGCACGAAAGACGGCTGTGTACTCGGCTATGTGTCGGACATTGAACTGAATACCGAAAGCGGTGAACTGACCGCGCTGGTGATCTACGGAAAGCCGCGTGCATTCGGTTTGCTGGGACACGAATCCGATATCGTGATCCCGTGGAACGAAATCGAGGTGATCGGGCCGGAAACCATACTGGTTTCGACCGATCCGACGCCTTATATCCCGGCAGCAAAACAAAAAATGTAATAAAAATACGACGGAGAAATTTTCCGCCGTATTTTTTTCTTTTTTATCCGCTTTTCACTTGCATATAGTAATAAAATATAGTATAATAAATTGATTTATTATATTAGGGAGATTATACCTTGGAAATGATGCTTGAAAACAGATTTCCCGCCGAGCAGAAGGCCTATGCCGCACGGGTGGCGGACTGTCTGAAAAATAAACTGGATCATCCGCCGAAGGCCTGCGTCGTGACCTACGGCTGTCAGCAGAACGTCAGCGATTCCGAACGCCTGAAAGGAATGCTGGTGCTTTGCGGATATGAAATTACCGAACGTAACGAGGAAGCCGATCTGATCCTTTCCAATACCTGTGCCGTTCGCGCCCACGCCGAAGACCGGGTTTACGGGAATGTCGGCGCGCTGAAAAATCTGAAACGCCGCAATCCCGATCTGATCATCGGTGTCTGCGGCTGTATGGCACAGCAGGATCTTGTGATCGACCGTTTCAAAAAAAGTTTCCGCTATGTGGATATGGTTTTCGGAACGCAGGTGCAGTACCGTCTGCCCGAAATGATCTACCGCGTATTGCAGGGGGAGCATATCTACGAAACCGCCCTTTCCAACGAACCCATCGTGGAAGACGTTCCCGTCCGGCGGGACGGTTCGGTCAAGGGCTGGCTGCCCGTTATGAACGGATGCAATAATTTCTGCACCTACTGCATCGTGCCGTACGTCCGCGGCAGAGAACGCTCCCGTTCGCCGGAAGCCGTCGTGCGTGAAGCGGAAGAAATGGTACGTGCCGGATTCAAGGAGATCATGCTGTTGGGGCAGAACGTCAATTCCTACGGAAAAGGCGAGGCGCACGGCGTCAACTTTGCCGGTCTTCTGCGCCGGATCAATGATATCGAAGGGAATTTCCGGATCCGCTTTATGACCTCCCATCCGAAAGACTGCACGACCGAACTGCTGGATGCCATCCGGGACTGCGATAAGGTGGCAAAACATCTGCATCTTCCGTTCCAAAGCGGCAGTGACCGCATCCTCAAACAAATGAACCGGCACTATGACCGGGCGGGCTATCTGAACCTGATAAAAGAAGCGCGCGAACGGATGCCGCAGCTTGCCATTACCAGTGATATCATCGTCGGATTCCCCGGTGAGACGTACACCGATTTTTGCGAAACGCTTTCACTTGTGCGTGAGGTGGAATTCTCGTCGCTGTTCACCTTTATTTTCTCTCCGCGTGAGGGTACGCCCGCCGCGCGGATGGACGACCCCGTTTCCCGTGAGGAAAAGGGGAAGTGGTTTACCGAACTGCTGAAAACGCAGGAAAGTATCACCGCCAAAACCTTATCCGCCGCAGTCGGCACAAAACAGCGTGTTTTGTGTGAAGAATGCGCTTCGACGCCGGGATATCTTGTCGGCCATACCGACGGCAATCTTTCGGTTGAATTCAAGGCGGATGAATCATTACTCAATCAATTATGCACGGTGGAGATCACGTCGTATGACGGGATCCTGCACGGTGTAACAGTCGAAAAATGAAAGGACATCGTATTATGACTATTTTGGAAGCATCAAGACAACTGGGAACCGCTATTCAGCAGGATGAACGTTTCATCCGCTACGCCAAGGCAAGACTGGCGAATGACGGGGACGAAGAACTGCAAAAAGCCATCGGCGAATTCAACCTTGTTCGTATGGAGCTGGACCGCCTGATGGGCGAAGAAAACCATGACGAGGAAAAGATCCGCGAAAACAACGAAAAACTGCGTGCGGTCTATACGCAGATCATGTCGGGCGAAAGCATGGTCGAATACAACAACGCCAAAGCCGAACTGGATCATCTGCTGAACGATATCAACAGCGTGATCATGCAGTGCTGTGACGGTGCCGATCCGGCGACTGTCGAACCGGAGCAGGCGGCCTGCACCGGCAGCTGCGAGACCTGCGGCGGATGCCATTGATAACAGGGAAATTTTCAAAGACCGGAAGTGAATGACCATGGCTGAACTGTCCCCGATGATGCGGCAGTATTTTGAAATCAAAAATCAACACGAAGACTGTATTCTGTTTTACCGTGTCGGCGACTTTTATGAAATGTTTTTCGATGACGCGAAAAAAGCGTCCGAAGAACTGGATCTGGTGCTGACGGGTAAGGAATGCGGTCAGGAGGAACGCGCCCCGATGTGCGGTGTTCCGTTCCACAGTTGTGAAAGTTATATTGCCCGACTGATCGGGAAAGGGTATAAGGTCGCCATCTGCGAGCAGACCGAAGACCCCGCCAAGGCAAAAGGTCTGGTCAAGCGCGAGGTCATCCGTATCGTCACGCCCGGAACAGTCATTGAAGATACCGTGCTGGACGAGGCGAAAAACAATTATCTTGCCGCCATCAGTTTCCGGGAGGAATCGGCGGGACTCTGCTTTACGGACGCTTCGACCGGGGAGTGCTACGTGACCGAGATCACCGGCGATGAGCGGGATCACCGGATCCTGAATGAAATCATGCGTTTTTCTCCCAGTGAACTGCTGACCGACGATGATTTTACGACCCGTCCCGTTTTGGCGGAGTTTGTGAAAGACCGTTTTGAAGGGGCGGTCACCCTGCGCGGAAAAGAGCAGTTTGACCCCGTTTCGTCCGAAAACGCTTTGCAGCGTTATTTCGGGATCGTCAGCACCGAAAATATCGGGCTGAAAAGCGGCAGTATCGCGGTCGGCGTAGTCGGCGCGGTATTGCAGTATCTGTTTGAACTCGGGATCAACGGCGGTATTTCGCGCGAAAAAATCGAATACTACACCGAAACCCAGTATATGCGGTTGGATATGACCGCCATAAGAAATCTGGAACTGTGTGTGACCATGCGTTCCAAAGCGAAAAAAGGGTCGCTGCTGTGGGTGCTGGATAAAACCAAAACCGCAATGGGCAAACGCCTGATGCGCAGTTGGATCGAAAAACCGCTGCTTTCGGTCAGCGAGATTCTGCTGCGGCAGAATGCGGTCGAGGAACTGTGCGATACCATGCTGCGCGGCGAACTGACCGAGTATTTAAGCGGCGTGCGTGACGTGGAACGCCTGATGGCGCGGATCGCCTACGGCACGGCAAGCGCGCGTGATCTGCTGGCGCTTTCGGTAACGGCACATAAATTTCCGCTGATCAAATCCGCTTTGGCGGACGCGAACTGCCGGATGCTTCAAGCCATCCATGCCGAAATCGATCCGTTGGAAACGGTCGTTGATCTGATCGACCGTGCCATCAGCGAAGACGCACCGACAAGTGTCCGGGAAGGCGGTATGATCAAACCCGGCTATAATGCCGATCTGGATCTGATCCGTTCCGATATGGACAGCGGAAGTGACGTCATTACCGAAATCGAGACCCGTGAACGGGACCGCACCGGCATCCGCAACCTGCGTGTCCGGTATAACAAAGTTTTCGGGTATTATATCGAGGTCAGCAATTCTTTCAAGGACAAGGTGCCGGAAGATTATATCCGCAAGCAGACGCTGACCAACGCCGAACGCTATATCACCGACGAACTGAAACAGATCGAGACCCGCGTCCTTTCGGCGAAAGACCGCACGGTCCAGTTGGAGTACGAACTGTTCGACGGGGTACGGAAAGCGGCGGCGGCGGAACTGCTCCGCTTCCAGAAAACCGCTTCGGCGATCGCCCGTCTGGATGTGTTGTGTTCGCTGGCGGAAACAGCGGTCAATAATAATTATTGCCGACCGCTCGTAAACAATAACGGCATCATCAATATCAAAGGCGGCAGACATCCGGTGGTCGAACTGATGATCAACACCCCGTTCGTCGCCAATAATACGTATCTTGACCAGAATGATGACCGGTGCGCGATCATCACCGGTCCCAACATGGCGGGGAAATCGACCTATATGCGGCAGACCGCGCTGATCACGCTGATGGCGCAGATCGGCTCGTTCGTGCCGGCGCAGATGGCGGAAATCGGTATCTGTGACGCGATCTATACCCGTGTCGGCGCTTCGGACGACCTGGCAAGCGGTCAGTCCACTTTTATGGTCGAAATGAGCGAGGTCGCCGAAATCCTGAAAACCGCCACCAAAAACAGTTTGCTGATTTTGGACG